>RFIL01000284.1 GCA_003695285.1 Calditrichota bacterium | reverse complement strand
TTATCAAGAGGCGATAGAAGTTTATAACGAGGCGATGCGGAAGCATCCAGATAAGCCATTTTTACTTCGGGAGCTGGCAGATTTTTACCGTTCCCGGCTACAGTATGAAGATGCGCTGAAATATTACTTAAAATATCTGAAAAAAGAGCCGGAAAATTATCAACTGGTTGTACGGTTGGTATTAACCTTTCAGCTGGATGATGAGACCTTGGTAAACCACCTGGCGGAGATAATTCAGGGGGAGGTAAAAAAATCACCAAAAAATTTACCGTTAAAAGTGCTGGCAGCTAAATTTTATCAAAAATATCAATTTTATCCGGAAGCATTAAAAATTTATGAGGAGATTGAAAATGAAAAGACCCGGGGAAGACATCTCATTGATTTTGCCCGGGCAGTGTATGCTGATTCTGTATATTCCATCGCACTGAAAGCGTATGAAACTTTGATTCAGAAATTCCCCCAATCCCCCTACATCTGGCAGGCTTATAAAGGGGCGGCATTAAGTAATTTACAATTAGCCAAACAAACCAATCAACAATCCTTTGCTCAGGAGGCGCTACGTTTTCTTGATGAGGTAAAAAAACGGTTTCCAGGCCGATCAGAATTGGCGGGTCTGATGATGGTGGAGGGGGATATTTATCGTAATTTTTTCTTTGATCTGGACAAAGCGATTTCCACCTATAAAGAGGTAGCGAATCGCGCTCGGCCTCAATCGAATATTCATGAAAGGGCCCTGTTAGCTATTGGAGAAAGTTTCTTGATGCGGGGAGACCTGTCGGAAGCCTCCCGGGTGTTGATGGAGGTTAAAACTCGTAATTATATCCCTCGAGCTCTGTACTGGCTGGCCAAAGTTCAGTTTTATGAAGGGAATTATGATTCGGCATTGGTAATTTCCGGTCGAATTCTGGAGCTGGAAGGACTTTCAGGGGAAGTGGTGAATGATATCATTGAACTGCAAGGTGTCATGCAGTATCGAGAAACAGATGCTGAAGCTCTGGGCTTGTTTGCGGAAGCAGACTGGTTGATACTTCAGCAAAAAAAGTCTCAGGCGATTAGTAAACTGAAAAAGGCTCTGGAGGAAGTGGTTTCCGTACCGTTTCGGATACAACTCTTGTTTCAGGTGGCACGGTTATCCATTGAGATTGGCAATCCTGAAGAGGCACTGGCTTTTTGTAATCAGGTGTTAACGGACCCCAATCTGAATTTGTGGGCGGACGAGGCACTTTATATGATGGCAAATATTATGGAAACACAAATCAACAATTACCAACAGGCGTATCAGCTCTATGATCGACTATTGATAGAATTCCCGAACAGTCAATTTGCCAGTTCCGCTCGAAAAAGATTGCAAAAACTTCGTAAAGAAAATCCGGATATCGTACCATGAAAAATTTTTATCGATGGATATTTATTGGTTTAATGAGTTTTACGTCACTTCCGGCACAACATTGTTTAATCCCCATGGATTTTGTGCAGACGGATCATCTGAAGGCTTATGGAATTGCTTATTGGAGTTTAACGAAGGGAGTGAATGTAGAGTGGTTACTCAATTATCGCGGCGGCTCATTTTTAATCCCTCTGTTTCCGGGGTTAGAGAAGGAGTGTCGGATCCGGGGAGTCCTTTATGAAGTTATTTCCAGCAGTGAAGTGAACTCCATTTATGCCACTATTGAAAATGAGAATATGGAACGGGTCTTGTTAGAAAAAGCTCCCAAAATAGCCGTCTATACTCCCCCCAACAAGCAACCCTGGGATGATGCGGTTACCCTGGCTTTATCCTATGCCGAAATTCCCTATGACAAAGTGTATGATGATGAGGTCCTGGATGGGAAACTAAGTGAATATGATTGGTTACACTTACACCATGAGGATTTTACCGGCCAGTATGGTAAATTTTACAGTGCTTTTCGCAATGCTGCCTGGTATCAGCAGGAAGTTCAGGTCAATGAGGCAATGGCGGCAAAAAGAGGATATCCTTCTGTTTCTGAACTGAAAAAGGCGGTGGCCAGAGAAATCAAACGGTATGTCGTGGATGGTGGATTCCTGTTTGCCATGTGTTCGGCAACCGATGCTCTGGACATCGCTCTGGCAGCTGAGGGTGTGGATATTGTTGATGTCCCCTTTGATGGAGATCCACCGGACCCCAATTTTCAACAGAAGCTAGATTATTCCAAGACACTGGCGTTTCAGGATTTTATCCTTTACCCGGATCCCAATTTATATGAGTTCTCGGACATTGATATTCCCCCCAGTTTTGCTCCCCGAATCCGTGATCCGGAAACCGATTATTTTACTCTCTTTGAGTTTTCAGCAAAGTATGATCCGGTACCCACCATGCTGACCCAGAATCATGTGGGAATTATCAAGGGCTTTATGGGACAAACCACCATGTTTAATCGCAAAAAAATAAAGCCATCTGTGGTGATTATGGGAGAAGTGGAGGGAACCGATGAAGTTCGTTATATCCATGGGAATGCTGGAAAAGGAACTTTTACCTTTTATGGAGGACATGATCCGGAGGATTATACTCATGCTGTGGGAGACCCTCCCACTCAGTTAGAATTGCACAAAAATTCCCCAGGATATCGACTCATTCTGAATAATGTTCTTTTCCCGGCAGCCAAGAAGAAAAAATTGAAAACCTGATAAAGTTGAATTACTGGCATCCAGGGTAAGAGGCTTGGTAACGTGGACAACCAGTGCTCTCCCTTTAGTTGTAAATGACCATCTGATAAATATCTATATATCGAAATTACCATGAATAGACCCGGGGAAACATTCTGGAAATTTGTTATTGCCTTAATGGTGTTAGGTATCTCTACATTCCATTATATTACCCCCACTCATCTGGAAGAATTTCATCTAATCTACATGATGTCCTACTTCATTCCAATTTTACTTGGTGCCTTTCAATTTGGGGTAAAGGGCGGATTGGGCTCTGCCTTCGCTATAACAGTGTTTTATCTTCCTCACATTATGCTCCACTGGACTGGTTCACCTGAACATACCCTTATTCGAATTTTACAGGTCATTATGTTTAATGTTATCGGATATCTGACGGGATTAAAGGCAGAACGGGAACAAGCGGAAAAAGAGCGATATCAAAGAACAGCAGAACAATTAAACCGATCATTACAGGAGCTACAGAGGCAGTCAGAGAAATTAACAGAGCTAGAGCAACAATTACGATTGTTAGACCGACTATCAATTGTGGGAGAATTGACAGCCAGTCTCGCCCATGAAGTGAGAAATCCGCTGGGCTCAATTCGCGGCACAGTAGAGATTTTAAAAGATGAAATTCCGGACAATCCTCAACTTCAGGAATTTTTCAAAATTTTAGTAGAAGAAACTGAACGCTTAAATATGACCGTTGAAAATTATTTGAGTTTTGCCAGACGGCCGCATGGTGATGATGTTGAATTTGAACTTCTGGAAGTGGTACGGAATGTCACCACGCTTTTAAGCGCTCCGGCTCGTAAAAAAGGGATTGAGGTTCAACTTAAACTCCCGGATGATTCCATCTATCTGTATGCAAATCCCAACCATCTTCGACAGGTGATCGCCAACCTGTTGTTAAATGCGATTCAAGTGATGGAGAGGGGAAAAATTCAGGTAATCGTTCGGAAAGGGCAGAATAATTCTCAACCAATCGTAGAAATTGCGGTGAGGGATGAGGGGCCGGGTATTTCTGAAAAGGAAATGGGTAAAATTTTTGAACCATTTTATACCACACGGAAAGAAGGTACCGGTCTGGGATTAAGCATCGTCAAGCGAATTGCTGATGAAAATCGATGGGAACTCCAGGTAGAAAGTACCCCTGGAAAGGGAAGTACTTTTTGTGTGGTAATTCCATTAATAAAGAACAAAGCACATGTCAAGCAAATAGGGATCGAGCATGAAGGAAAAGATATTAATCATTGATGATGACATCAATTTAACCAAAGTGCTTTCCTACCAATTAGAAAAGCAGGGCTATCAGGTATCGGTTGCCAATCGGGGTAAAGATGGATTGGAGCGATTTAAGAAGCTATCACCGGAAGTGGTTTTGCTCGATATACAGATGCCGGATCTATCCGGGATAAAAGTACTGGAAGAAATTCGTCGTCTGGATCAGCAGGTGGTTGTAATCATGATTACTGCTTACGGAAGTGTGGAGAATGCTCTGGAAGCCTGCCGATTGGGAGCCAATGACTACATTACCAAACCCTTTGGCCAGGAACAACTGTTCTTCGTTATTGAAAAAGCACTCCAGGTCCAAAAATTGGAGCAAGAAAATTCTCAACTCCGTCAGGAGCTGGTAAGTAAATATCGATTTGAGAACATGGTTGCAAAAAGCTCCCGAATGGAAGATGTACTCAGGATGGTGGGCCAGGTAGCTCAGAGTGATGCGACCGTTCTGATTCTGGGGGAAAGCGGAACGGGTAAGGAGTTAATTGCGCGGGCAATCCATTATAATAGTCCCCGAAAAGAAAAACCGCTGATCACAGTGAATTGTCCCTCAATCCCGGAAAATTTGTTGGAGAGTGAACTCTTCGGGCATGTTAAAGGGGCCTTTACCGGGGCAGTAAAAGATCGCAAGGGAAAGTTTGAATTGGCAGATGGTGGCACCATTTTTTTGGATGAAATCGGAGACCTCCCGGAAAGTTTGCAGGCGAAGCTGCTGCGCGTGCTCCAGGAGCAAGAATTTGAACGATTGGGCGACTCTCAGGTGATAAAAGTGGATGTTCGAGTGATAGCTGCCACCAACAAGGATCTCTTCAAGCAGGTTCAGGAAGGAAAATTTCGTGAAGACTTGTATTATCGATTAAGCGTGGTCCCCATCGTACTACCTCCCCTCCGCGATCGAAAGGAAGAAATTCCCTATCTGGTGGATTTTTTTCTCCAACGGTATGGTAAAGGGAAGCAATTTACCATCACCCCGGAAGCATTGGAGGCGTTACAATCCTACGATTGGCCGGGGAATATTCGGGAGCTGGAGAATGCCATCGAAAGGGCGGTCATTCTGGCAAACGAGAATCAAATTACCTTACAATCATTGCCACCGCATGTAACTGGTGCCCTCCCACAACCGACAATCGCCCGGGATGTATTCAGTGAAATGGAAGACCTGTCTCTGGAACTCCTGGAGAAACGGGCGATAACAGAAGCCCTCCGTCGAAGCGGAGGTAATCAGACCCGGGCTGCACAACTATTAAACATCCCACGGCATGTTTTATTGTACCGTATGAAAAAATTAGGAGTCGATCCGGCGAAATTATAGGTAAACTCAGTCAGTAAGTGAATTGCTTCCCCTTTCTTGAGCGGTTTGGGCTCAAGATTCATAACGGTTGACAAGGCTGAATGAACCGGAGAGCGCTCAATAGAAACTCTGTAAAATGAAGAATATTAAACAACATTCTCAATCACTGGATTTAACCCACTGGTTTGTGCAACTGCGCTGGTTAGCATGTCTGGTTGCACTGATATTGGTACTATTAACCATTAAGGGGCTACATTATCT
>RFIL01000283.1 GCA_003695285.1 Calditrichota bacterium | reverse complement strand
TTTATTTTCAAGATATTTATAAAAATTTTCTTTGGTTGTAACGGGTTGTCCATCAATAGCCAGAATAAAATCCCCTTCCTTAACATGAATATCAGGATCGCTTAAAGGCGAACGGAAGTCTTCGTGCCAGTTTTCTCCAGGCAAAATTTTGCTTATTTGATAATACCCGGACTTATGGGGACGCACTTCACAGCCCAGTAAACCATTATCATGACGTTCCACACGCGGCTGATCTCCGGAATTTATGTAAACGTGACCTGCTCCCAATTCACCACCAAGTTCACCTAAAATGTAATCCAGGTCTGCCCGATGGGCGACATAGTCAACCAGAGGCTCGTATTTTTTGCGCATTTCGTTCCAGTTCACGCCATGGAGATTGGGATCATAGAACCAATCCCGAATCAATCTCCAGCCATCCACAAATATTTGTTTCCACTCCTTCTTTGGGTCAATCTTCATCGTCATTCCGGAAAGATCAAGAGTGCCTCTGTCCTTTTCAGCATTTTTCATGGCATCGATGATACCGAATTGTCCCCGGGAACGGTACAGAATTTTCTCTCCATTAGCGGATAATTGATAATTATTTACTCCGGATAATATGGCTGTTTCCTTTTCATCAGTGATATTGTAAAAGGCCAGTACCCACTTGTCGTTATCTTCTTTCAGATAAAATACTCCTTTATCGTTCGCCTGGAGATCACGATAGTGACCTGATGGCAATGGAAGCACCTTAATTCGTGTTTCAAGTCCCTGGATATCGATTTCATCAGACGGATTGGAAACTTTACCGATAGTGTTCTCAGTAGTTTGGCCTTCTTCATCAGATTTCAGTTCAAAGGGCATCGGGAAATCTTTTTTCAAACTGACCAGATATATACGGGTGGGTTTGGTGTAGAAATAATTAAATTCCCAATCGGAAAACGTCAGGTTAAAATCCCGATCGGACAGAAAATAAAGATAGCGACCTTTTTGGTCAAAAACCGGGTTATAATTGTTGATAAATTCATCCGTTACCTGGTATGATTTGCCCTGCTCCAGGGAGTAGAGCCAGATGGATGTCATTTGATTTTCCATCTGTTTGGTATAGACAATCCATTTACTTCCGGGCGACCAGCGATAATAACGAATATCATTATATTCGCCCCGGTCTACTCTGGTTATTTTTCCCGTTTGAATGTCCACAAAATAGAGCGTTTGATTTTTATCTGCCCAGGCCAGTTTTTTTGAATCGGGAGACCAAACCGGCGGGAATTTCCAGATATTTCCGTTTTTGGTAATCTGGCGTTCTGCTCCTTTTCCATTCTGCCGTTTGATATAAATTTCATATTCACCGGTTCGATCACTCAGATACGCAATCCATTTCCCATCAGGAGACCAGGTTGCGTAAGTTTCCCGAATTCCCTGGGTGTTGGTCAGGTTTCGGATTTCGCCATGTTTGGCCGGAACGGTAAAAACATCACCCCGGGCCGCAAATACCGCTCTTTTCCCGGATGGAGAAATATCCATTGAATGGATATATTGCTTTACATTTTTGAAATAGGGTTGGGTATACACAAAATCAGTTTGAATATCGATTGACAATTTTTGAGATTGGTTGGTCGCCGGATCAAATTTGTACAAATATCCGCCACATTCATATACGATATAGTCCGGACCGGCGGAAGGCCAGAGAACATCGTAATCCGTGTGGAAGGTCACCTGCGTAATGTTTTCAGTCGTCGGATCATATTCATACAGATTCAGGATTCCGGTACGATCGGAACAGAAATAAATTTTATCATGTACCCAGACCGGAATATTGTCCGTGCCTTTAAAGTGAGTGATTTGTTTTGCAGTCAGCTTTTCCAGATCGAAAATCCACACATCCTGAGCACGCCCTCCTCTGTAGCGTTTCCAGGTGCGGAATTCTCTGGCAATCGGAGTGTATACGAATTTTTTGCCGTCCGGGGATAACATCCCGGTTCCACCTTCCGGAATCGGTAAGGCCTCTTCCAGTCCGCCATCAACCGGTACTTTAAAATATTTTCCCATACGCTTTCCCCATGGGAGGCGATTCCCCCGGAACACCACATATTTCCCATCCGGAGTCCAGTCCAGTACCTGATAATCATATCCACCTCTGGGGGGCATCGGCCCCACGTCATTGTAAAAAGTGAGTTGCCTGGGATTGCCGCCATTAACTGAGATCACATATACCTGTCGGGTTCCTGTATATTCCCCGGAAAAGGCAATCCACTTTCCATCCGGAGAAAATTTCGGGAACAATTCCAGTCCTTCATGGGATGTCAGACGGGTGGCTTTCCCATCCCGAATATCAGCAATCCAGATATCACCGGCATACACAAAGGCAACCTGATTGCCGTGAATATCGGCAAACCGAAGCAATCGTCCTTCCCTTGCCAGTAATGAACCTGTTATAAAAAAGAACAGAAAAACAAATAATGACCTTTTCACAGCGTCCTCCTTATAAAAATTGTCGATATAACAAATATATGAATTCAGATTAAAATCAAAAGCAAAATTTAAGGTTCGTCCAAAGCAAAGGAGATGTCTTGTTAAAAAATACACAAAATATTAAAGGAATTTTCAGAAATTCCGATAATAACATTACTCAAAAAAAAGGAGTCGTTCCTCATGAAGCTGAAATTTAAATATCAGTTTCCTATTGCAGCATTATTAATGGCTATTTTAATGTTAGGTATGGTAATGACTATGTGGCCTAAAGGGTCTGGGATAGAAAAACAGGCAAAGGAAAGTTTAGAAAAATTGAGAGAAATAGAAGGACCTGATCTGGAATTTGTGAAAACCGATCTGGTAAAAATAGAACAGGAGGCACGCTCATTACATTCTTATTTAATTTTTTGGCTGGTGGTAATTGGTGCTGGTGCCGGGTTACTGGCTATTTATTTTTTAAAAGTCATATTTGTAAGACTTGATCTAATTCTACGAACCATAAAGGACATAAGTGCCGAGAAATTTGATTCTCCTTTACCGCCTCCATCTGAAGATGAAATTGGTGAGATTGTGAGGTGTCTATCCAATGTGCAAAACATGTTAAAGAATAAATTTGAACAGATGGAACGTCTGGTTAATGCGCTGATTGACATTTCATCCCACCATAATCCCGATAAAATTTTAACCATCTTGTTGAAAAGAACCAAAGAGGTCCTGGGTGTCAAATATGCAGCACTTGGAATTTTTGACGAAAATAAAAAGGTCAAAGAATTTTTAACCGAGGGGATTTCTGAAGAAGCGAAAGCAAGAATTGCCCATTATCCTGAAGGAAAAGGATTACTTGGCTACATCCATGAGACCGGGAAAATTCTCAGAACCAATGACCTGCAATCCCATGCAAGATCTGCCGGATTCCCTTCAGGTCATCCTGAAATGAAATCATTACTGGCCATGCCTCTGATCGATGATGAAGGGAAAAGTCTGGGGAATTTATATGTCAGTGAGAAAAAGGATGGAAGCGGGTTTACGCTCGAAGATGAATATATAATTAAAGCATTGGGTTTAACCGCCATCAATAATATCAAATTATCTGAAGTCATTAAATCTATTGTGGATACAAAAGATCAGCTAGAAAGAGAATCCAGAGCATTGCTGGAGGATATTCAGGAATTAGCCTCCGGTAATTTTGCTATAAATTTTAATCAACACATGCATCATGAAATAATGAAGAAAATTCAGAATGATTTGCGGCTGATGTCGATGGGACTCAAGGATCTTTTATTACAGGTTAGAGACATGGCCAATACTATCGCCTCTTCAGCAACCGAGATAACAGCTTCTACAGAGCAGTTAGCGGCTGGTTCTCAGGAACAATCGGCTCAGGCGATGGAAGTGTCCGCTGCAGTGGAAGAGATGACCCAAAACATTGCATCGAATTCTGAGAATGCCATGCGTGCTACCGAGATTGCCGGGAAGAGCGGTAAGGAGGCACAAGAATCCGCAAAGATAATTGAAGATACTGTCAATAAAATGAATGAGATCGCTGAGGTGATGAACAATGCACTTCAGAATATCGAACATCTGGATAATGCTGTTAAAAATATCGGAGACATTGTATCCGTCATCAATGAAATTGCAGATCAAACCAATTTACTGGCTTTAAATGCAGCTATTGAGGCAGCGCGTGCCGGGGAACATGGAAAAGGATTCGCTGTAGTGGCAGAGGAAGTGAGAAAATTGGCGGAACGTTCTTCACAATCCACAAAGGAAATTGTAAATATAATCAAAAATGTTCAATCTGAAACGGAAAGAATGGTTCAAATAATAAAAAGAGGATCTGAATCGGTGGAAAAAGGAGTGGAACTGGCAGATGCTACTCGAAGCTCATTAGACAAGATATTGGAGAATACCCAAAATGTGCTTGAAATGATGCGGGCCATCGCTCAGGCAAATGAAGAACAAAAGACAACTTCTGAACAGGTAGCCAGCAGTGTGGAAGGAATTGCCAATGTTGCCAATGAATCGGCCGAAGGCGTGTCACAGATTGCCATCGCAGCCAATGATCTTAACAATTTGACCGAACAAATGGCGCGAATGATGAATATGTTCAGAATTGATGATAGTCAATCGGAGCAAACGGTGGAAGTGGCAGGTTTTTCTGCCGAAAGCAACAGGAATATAGGAAGTATCAATATAACAGAAGTAAAAATTTCCCACCGAATGTGGAAAAAGAAACTGATTGATTGTATTAACGGGAAAGCCCAATATGATCCGGATGTGGTGGGAAATTATTATGGATGTACTTTGGGACAATGGTATTATTCCCTTGATGATCCGGAAATCAAATCTGACAGAGACTTTCAGGAACTGGAAAAACATCATGCACGATTACATGAAGTGGCAGCTGATATCGTCCGGGATTGTATAGCAGGAAATCAGGATTCCGCTGTCATTAAACTGGAAGACATTGATAAAATATCTGAAAAAGTAGTTCATTATCTGGACCGCATAGAACCTAAAATTAGGGTATTAAGTAATGGGTAAAAGGGAATAGGGAATAAGTTGTCCTTTTCCTGTCCAAAAAAGTATCCAGGCGAAAGTTGGTATTGATGCTAAAATCTGAGATGAGTGGATTGGTAATGTTTGTATTTCATTTTTTGTGTGAATATAAATGAAGCTTCAATATAAACAGATAACATGAAAAATAAAATGTTTGACAACTTCAATAAAAACAACAACTTTAACTCATAACTCATAACTCATAACTCATAACCCCACAATCTTCCTTGCCGCATCAGCCAGATTTTCAACAATGAGGACATGGTGTTCTTTAATAAAAGAATGATGTTGAG
>RFIL01000282.1 GCA_003695285.1 Calditrichota bacterium | reverse complement strand
CGCTTGACTTTCCGGTTGATGCACCCGCATCTTTGCCCTGCGGCTCGTCCATCGGGCTGCAAGGTCTGGGGACCCACGCCCCGGCCCCCGGACTGGGCGCCAGAAGGCCACCTCGCAAGAGGTGGCCTTTTGTGCTTGGGGGGGCTACATTTCGAAACCATGAACACCTGCTATTGGATGAATACCAAGTTTTTTCAACGCAAACCTGTAACAAGTTTGCTCGCTACTCCTGCCACATTCGCGATAAAACATTATTTTCAACAAGACACACACTCCCAAGTACTCACACCTAGATTAGAAAGCCTTCTAAACTCAACTCCCTGTTAGGCGGTTTTTAACCCGCTTGCCAACTTCTACAACAAAAGCGAATCGCAAGCATCCACACCACAACCACCAAATTTAACAACCCTCCCTAAACCCAAATTTTTTAACCTTTGCAATATTTAATCTCGCCAATCGCTTATTCCGCTCTGTCAGCTTTCGCCTGCCTTCAGCAATATCCTCCATGAATTTGTATTCAAAAATTTTTAATTTTTTATGTTTTTTATCCCACATTACAACCCTTTTTACCAAATCCAGCGAGACTTCCTGTTCAAGTTTTTCCTCACTTTCCTCTATGATTTCATCTAAATCAGATAAAATATCGGGGGCCTTTTCTAAAACTATATCAAGAATATTATTTCCTCTTTTTCTTTCCACCTCAGTCAGTTTTCGATTATTTCTGACTTTTTTACCCAAAGCATAAGCTATATTCAACTGATATTGAGTTAGATTTCCTGTAGCTCTACCCCACTCTTCAATTTTTTTCCATACCTTGGGATGCACTGACCGAATTCTCTCAATAGACTCATTAACTTCAACTCGTGTAATCTCTTCGTCCGTCATCCGTTTTCGACCTAAACTGGAATCATCAATTAAATCATCACACAAGGTTTCCAAAGAAATATTCAAGTCACAATTTTTAAGCATTATCCAGCAATCCTCCTTTTTTGCCCACTCGCCATACAAAGCACCCGGAGCATTGGACTTAATAAAGTTTTCAACTTTCACCATAATTTCATATAGCTTCTCCTTCAATTTATCGCTCAGATCCTGAGCCTTCCATATACGATAAAGATCAAGCTTATAGTTTAGCCGAAAGCCCAGCCAAGCAATAGCATATGGAACTGTTATATATCGCATATCACCAATAGCATTAGGCTTTATTCCATAAATTTTTTCAGCTGTTTTAAACAAAATCGCAAGGGCTACTACATCTTCAAAATAGACGCTATCCGGTTTTTTGTGAAAATTATAATTAAGAAATTGCGAATAGTTTTTCTGACTCCCCCTGACAACAATATGTGGCCCTACAACCAATTTCTTACCGTGATAAACTTCTGAGTAGGAGTTGACGTATTTGGCAAGTTGCTCCTTGGTAAAAACCTGATTTCTTGGGTTTTGCCTATCAAACTGCCGTTTTCTCGCCGGTGTGGTACCATAGCGATTTCTTTCATTCTTGTATTGACCTCTCGAACGCTCAAAAAACCATCTTGTTTGATGGGTTTCACCTCGTTTGGGCGGTGCCCAGATAGTACGGGAAAGCTTTTCAAGAACAATATGATTTTCTCTATTGGAACTCAAGTCTGAAGCAGAAACACGGTTTTGAGTATTGGCATATTCAGCAATACGACCGACAATTTCAGCAAAGTTTTCACGATTCTTTATAATAGTTAATTTAAGCTGGACAAAAACATTCGCTATATTAGCCTTATTCTTCTTCCAGGTATGATAAAGAGAAGCCGTCGTTTGCCCCCCGTTGACAATTTGAAAATCTTTGACAAAACCAATTGATTTGACCCCTTCCTTCGTATGCTCGATTACTTTCACCTTCTCAGCAGTGGCTGAAATGCCATTATTGAATGCAAGAAACATGTGAGGCTCTTCAAGTATGGTTTTTCGGATTCCTTTATTAATTTTTCCTGTAAATTGAAGGAAAGACCGCACATTTTGCTCAAGCAAACGAGGCCCATATTGTTCATATATATTTGCAAGAGCCAAACCCGGAATTATTGCAACATATGACTGGTAATCATCATTTTCAGATGGACATTCAATGCAAGGGACAAAAACCCCGCTACCTTCAAAGTCAATTTCTATTGGAACTCTGGATTTCTCCGCCAGATTAAACAAGTACTCCAAATCAATGACTCTCCAGAAGGCAGGATATCCAGCAACAGTATCAGTGGCAATAAAACTTGAATTAACAATTCCATTGGTGACGACAAAAAAATTAACCCTTGAAAGAAATTCTTTTATTTCGGGAACATTGGCCAAAGTGTGAGCAAGATCAAAAACCTCAGAACTCTCATCCAGCTCATTCAAATAATCCTTATAGATTGCATTCCTGAAAAATTTTCGCAGCCTGGCAAATGACTTCTCAATTTCCTTTTTTGCAACGTTCTTTATATTGCCTTCCGCATTATAAATCACAATAAAAAGATCCAGAGTTTCATAGTTCTCATAAAGAGCATACGCGTTTATCTTATGTTCAATTCCTCTTTTTGTTACTTTCTCATCATAACATAACCTATAATTTTCCGTTTCACCTGCATCTGCGAGCAAGCCCAATGCAAAATCAGTAAAAATCTGTTCCGGACTAGAGCCGTCCTCCTCAGATACAAGTCGCGCATTAATATCCTCCTGCAGATCAATAAAAAACCTCTGCAGCTCCTCCTTCTCAAACATGTTCACTAAAATTTAAGGAAATCAAACATTTCTTCTTCACCTACCTGCCATTTTCCGCTGTCAGCAACAATAATGGAGTAGCGCACATCACCTACGCCGGATGGAACCTGGGACTCAGTAATTCTGGGAAACCCCTCTCCAATTTTATAGATCTTTTCCTCTCTGATTGAAAACCCCTTTTCGCCATACAAATGGCGATGAATATCAAAATAACCACTTTCGGCTAATTTGAAATCAAAAAGGCTTAATGAGGCGGGAGATTCTGACAGAGAATTCCGAAGTTCGTCTACAATATCGTTTATCGTCTCACCAAATTTCTGCCGTGTTTCAAGAGAATAGTGTACAAGAAAAATATTAGACACCAAGGATGTGTCAAGTTGTCGCTCGCTGGATATATGTATTTTTTGATGATTTTTACTACAGGTGGTTTTAACCTCGACAGCCCAATCTGAATATTGAAAATCCTGAAGTTCTCTTTCTGGACCTTTCCATGACTCAATACAGCTTTCAGGAGATGTACTTCTCCTAAGAAATTTCCTTAAAAAGAACAATTCACCATACAACCCTTGCTGGGCAGCGTCCGTTAAGCCTCCTTGCCTGATTTTTTCAAACAACTTTCTCCATTTTTCAA
Source organism: Calditrichota bacterium (assembly GCA_003695285.1). Lineage (GTDB taxonomy): Bacteria > Calditrichota > Calditrichia > RBG-13-44-9 > J075 > J075. Next base: position 7,146 of record RFIL01000282.1, on the reverse strand, counting down.
GCCGATTGATTAAAACTTCTATCAATTTTTTTTCATCAACAACATGAGCAACCTGGTGAATCAAGTCCCCACAAAGAGTAGAAAAAATATCCTTATGATTCTCATTCAGAAGGACAATCAGGAGAAAAGTCTTCCCTGTATATTCATCAGGGAACCTTTCGATTTTAATATCTTTAAACTGGTTTACCCATTTCTTCAGATTCAACCCAGCACCAGAACTAATACGGGCAGCTATACATCGATGCTTTTCATGGCCTTTTAAAGCCAAAAACACATCAGGATTAATATTGGCTGAATACCTTTTGTACAAAAAGGCATCTCGCCCGGAATGTTCTCTTTCAAGGTCACTCCAGATATTTTCAATATTCTTCATCATCATAATCAATATTATATTTATCAATCAATTGACTATTCACAGCATAAGTTAGATATGCCCTTGACTCATGAGTGCTTCGGGGAAAACTTATAGCGAAACCGACGAACGGGTCGCTTCCCTTAGGCAAGTTTGCTCCTTCAGGATCTAGCAAATAAATCAACAACAAGGGGGTAGCCGGGTTGCGTATCTTGCTTCGCACTATCGTACCATTCGGGTAAGCCGGTTCCCCCTCCTTATTTTTCTTTTTCCACCACTCCTTTGTCAGATCCATTGCCTTTTCGTATTCCTCCTGCGAAAGATCAATGAATTCATCTTTAGGACTAATCAGGTGGGATCTTTTTAGATAGTAAACCTTATCATCAGAATTTTTATCATCATATCTCCGCAAAAAACAGCCAATCAAAGCTGGTTCACCCCCTATCTGAAACTCAATCAAACTTTCAGTGTTTCTCTTAGACATAAGCGCTACCCGCCAGCTTGTCAACTCATTATTTTCACGAACCTGTTTTCTGATAAACTTCACTAAATTTCGTGTATCATATGCCCTCAAATTTTCTATGACCTGCAAATCTTCAAGAAAATCAATTATTAGTTCAGCAGGAATATCATACCACAGGAACCCCTTACCTTTCTGACTATAATTTACGGGTAAGGATTCAATAAATTCTCTGGCGGCCCTGAGGTTGTCAGCCATTATCTGAGGGTCCTTTAAAAATTCATAAGATTCAGCAAGTCTTCCAGACCAGGTTATCTGAATTGGAATTTGAACTGCATTCCGAAGCTTGTTTGATGCAGTAATTTGCAGCACACCAGGATGGGTTCGCACCCGAAGGGCATACTGTTCAGGCGTAGATCCGGCAATGTCTGACATATAATCAAATTCCTGGCGCAGTTCTTCCGAAGCACGCGTAATATGACAATACCATTCGTTTAGCTCCTGGCTGGTGAATAAACGACACAGATCCACATAACCGTGCCGATATCCAAACCAGCGCCCCATTTGCATGAGTGTATCATACATTCGGGAAGCCCTAAGGAAATAACTAACTGACAGGCCTTCAAGGGTTAGGCCACGTGAAAGTTTATTTCCACCAACAGCAATCACAGAAAGTCCATTTTTATTGTCATAATAATTCAGAACATCCCCTGAGCCCCCATGAATAGCTTTAACCTTGATGCAGGATACAGCATCATAAAGATGGTCAAGTACATCCTTCCACTGATGAACCTGAATGTTGCCATCTGCATCTCCAAGGGAAGAGTGAATAATTTCTTCAGATATAGAAACATAGGACTTGTAATTATCGGTATCCTCTTCATAGGTTTTCCTGAACAACTCAATCACCTCACGGTCATTCTGGTCTATGGCTCTTCTATAATAATCCAGCTGTTTCTGCACTAGTTCAGTAACATGATCCTGCCATCTCTGAAAACGGGACACGTGTATCAGCATGGAATTGTGGACATTGATCTGTCCCCTGAGTCGCCTTACAGCACACGTAATTATAAAACAGCGAATAGCCAGCTTTAGAGATTCCGGCAAGGAAGGGGGCAGAGGGTCATCCTTTTTATGCTTGTCAGGAACAAAATTTTGATAATCATCAATTTGCTTCACAATAGGCAGAACACTCCCTGGTTCCTCCTCGTCTTTATCCAAACCAAAACCAAAAACTTTTTCAGGCCCAATGTAATTGGAGGGCGGGGGTATATTTACAATAAAATCACGGGGGAACAAATCATCTTCATCAAGGGGAATAAATATATTTGCAAACGGTGTTGCGGTATATCCAACATATGCACTTTTTCTAAACAGTTTAAGAATTTTGACAATCCAACCATTGATGGCAGTTCTTTTTTCAGGATCGTTTGAAACATTAATAGACGCATTATCAGCTTCATCATCTATAACAAGCAAAGGTTTTCCATGTATCAGTCTTTGGCCTGACTCATCTTTGACCGACTGACTGAAAAGCCATTTATACAACCTCCGAAGCACAACAGCGTTTTTCTTGACAACTGCAATTATTGGCTCATTCGTATTAAAATTCAAACCAATTGCATTGGCAGCTCCGACCGTGAAATCTCCCTGCTCATGACTTGAGGTTAGGGAGTGAGCAATTATTTGATTTTTCCCGTTTTTGCCTACGCCTATCCAAAAATTGTCATTCCCAAATGCACGGTCATATTGGGTATCAAATCCAAGAAAACCTTCATCAATGCGCAACTGAGTTTGGCTTCTGAGATTATTATGAATCCCTGCCAAAACAATAATCATTTTAAATCCCGCATCTGCTGCTTTACAAATTAATCCAATGTAATTGGAAGTTTTCCCTGACTGCACCTGTCCGACTACCAGACCCTTTTTATCAATCTTTATATTTTCTGTCGGATCAAATAAGCCGTCCAGAATTTTGTCAGTAAGACGATCCAGCTTGTCAATAACGTCTGGAGCAAATTGTTTTTCATCTTGGAGGTATTCTTTATACCGTTTCCAGAATTTCCATTCAATATCTGCCCGTTTAGCGTCCACCCAGGGGCGTCGTCTTTCTGAGTTTTCGATCACACGATAATCCTCCACCCGAACACTATAAATACTCTCAATCTCTCTTATTAGAATCTCTTTGTCAAGGTTTCGAAACATTTCAAGATTTAGAATCTGACTAACAATTTTTCCTATCTCATCCCTGGTTACTGAGGTGCTTTCCCCTAGTAGCGCACGCACCACCGTAATTGCCTTGTTTACCATGATCACAATTTTTCAATTAGTTCAACATAAAAGTTAAAGGGTTCCATGTTGGCCAACCTGGCCTTTGCTTCCTTTTCACCAATGCCATCTGAAATGAATTTTTTGTAGATCTTTTTCATTATATCCAGCACATTTTCGCACCTCCCTTCAAAAGGCTTACCGTGAGGATTTTCATTCTCATTTTCCCTGAGGGTAATCAATGGAATTGGCACTGTTTCTTCAATAACCTGAAATACTTTCTCAATTTCTGTAGATAATGGACCTGGGTCTTGAACCAATTTTCTGACCAAAGGATGTTGCCTGTTAATTCTATAAAACCGTTTTCCGTGACGGATCCTTTCCTCCCAAACAGGAAGATATTCATCACCCCCCAACCTCCTTTTGACAATCTTCCCCCTGTGCCTGTATACTTCAACAGCACGGGCCCTGGTTTCCTTTGCAATAGCAAGCAAAGCTTCTTTCAATCTCGCTGGCGGACGGGCAACAGACTTCTTTATATCAATTTGCCAGTCTTCATCTATATCGTTTTTCAAATCGATCCTGATCCTGCACAGGTCATAGTGTACTTCTTTCTTAAACAGACCAAGCCAATCCCCAGCAACGAGTAATCGATCGTTACGATAAACATAGAATCCCTGATGGGCAACCCAGCTACCTTTGGGGCCTTTCCCATAATCATACTGTTCAGCAGAAAGTTTTGATCGATGAGGCAAAATAAACCCCTTGATACGCACCCTGCCCCCATCAAGCATAGCTTCCGGTCGAACCTGAAGTCCGTTAAAACCTATCATAAAGGGGTCCCATGGTTCAATATCCCTACCCTGCAACCGAATCTTGACGCCGCGTTCAATATATCTATGGAAAACCATGGAAAGGTGTTTTTTCACCCTATCCATCGTGGCTAAAAAATCAGCCCTGGAACTTTCCGTATCGGCAGATAAATCCTTGGTTACCCTGTCGATATCCCACCACAAGACTACCGTTCCACTCTCCAACCTATCAAAACGCTCCAAAAAATCAATTCCTTCAGGTATATATCTGATAATTTTCCAGGCATTTTCCTGATTCACAAAATCCAGATCCCATGTCCAAAACGTCTTCTCATTTCCCGCTTTTTTTGACAAAACACAAAATTTCCGACACTGTGAAAACGAAGCTGTTTTCATTCCCATGCCAAACCTGCCCAAATCATTTTCCCTTCTTTCTGAAAGAGGACTGATACTTCCCAGCCGCATTGCCTGTATCAGTTCCTCATCGCTCATCCCACACCCATCATCCATGATTCCAATAACAGAATCAGGACCACGCCATGAATAATCTATCCAAATGTTTTTCGCTCCTGCAGAAATGGAGTTGTCAATTATATCAGCGATTGCTGTTTCAATCGAATAACCAATCGCCCGGAATGCTTCGATCATAGAACTGGCTTCCGGTTCTGCTATTGTACAATCTATTTTAAGATGCCCGCTTTTCATTTGTAGCATTTTTGACAATCCCTTTCCTTTTCCCATATCCTCCCCATCCTTATTGATTCAAATATATCGGATACGATTTCTGCAATTTGATTTGCAAGCAAAGGAGGCACAGCATTTCCCACCTGCACAAATTGTGCAGTTCTAGGCCCGCAGAAATAGTAGTTATCTGGAAATGTTTGTATCCGGGCAGCTTCCCTCACGGTAAAACTTCTACATTGAGTCGGATCCGGGTGTATATAATAATGGCCATCCTTTGAAATGTGGCTTGTTATAGTTTTACATGGTTTGTTCCATAATTGCACTCTAAATCTATCTGAAAATTTTTTACCCTCAACCCCATCTTTAACATTTTTATGCGCTGGCAATATAGAATTCGGAAAGTCTTCCAGCTTTGGTGAGCGATTTTTCACCTTGGCAAAACAGGCAGCAAAAAAATACCTTACCAAGTCACTTTCCATATGCCCTCTGGAGCTATGGTTACAGCCCCCTTTAATATTTGGATCCACAAACCAATCAGGACGATAGCGAGAAGTAACCTTGTCATATTTAAAATAATCACCACCAACCGGATATTGAACAGAATCAATTTTTTTTAGCTGTTTGATTATTTCTTCCGCTACATCTTTTTCGATTTTTGAAAATATGTTGGTGCAATTAATTTTCTCAATCGCGGCTCGCCAATCTTTATCGCTATCCTGCGACCTTGAAACAATACTTCTTATCTTGGGAAGTCCATTCAAAACATGGGAAATTGGGACCTCATCTCTCATCTCAAGAATTCGTGGATTAAAATCAATATCTTTTCGAATACCCAGCAGAATAACTCTGTGCCTTGCCTGAGGGATACCATATTTTTCACTTTTTATTATAAAATCTTCATGCTTAAATACAGGATTCCCCTCTGTATCAAAACCAGCAGGGGGAGCGACCAAAGAATAAACCCGATATCCAGGGCATTTCAGATCTGCTCCATCAACAAATTGTTCAGAAAGCACTGCTCCAACAGGATCTCGCAGGTCCGCAAGCATTTTAGCGAAAACAGAGTTCCGCTTCGTCCTTGCAGACAATAACCCTTTTACATTCTCCATCACAAAAACCACAGGATTATGAACAGCGAGAATTCGCAAATACTGCTTGTACAAGCCTACTCTTTCGTCTTTTTTCTCATCAAGAAATTTCTCCTTCCGTCTTGACCTGCCAGCTATCGAGTATGCCTGACAGGGTGGACCACCTACTAGCAGCCAATCCTCTCTTCCACCTAATGCTTCCTTTATTCGTTTATCCACTATTTCAAAAGGAACAGCTCCTGGCCCCTCACCAAGTTCTGCAAGCCATGCCTCATTCATTGCCTTTTGAGCTTGATCAGGCCATCTTTTATAAAGCTCGATCAAATTAATTTTTCCTTTAATGAAATCATAGTAATCGCCTGGCACCTCACCTCGGGGAAACTGACGAAAAAAACTCCTTAAGGTTAAAGTGCTGTGCGCATGAAGATCTTTCTCGATTGAAAGTACAATTTTAAAATTTATTCTTTTTTCAAACGAGCTGACAAAAGCACTAAACCCTTCACCAAGACCGCCGGGTCCCGCAAACAAATCAATTACTGGAACCTCCATCGTATTTAATTTTATTAATTACATTTTCCAATGTTGCCTCTATTTTTCCCTTTTTCAATTCACATTCAAATACAGAAATCACTTTCCACCCGCTTGCTCTTAATTTTTTCACATTCTCTGCATCCAGCTGCTTGTTCCTTTTTATCTTGTTCAACCACCAATCTGTTCTGGTCTTGGGGACAACGAAATATTTACATCCATCGTGCCCATGCCAAAAACACCCATGTACAAAAATGGCTGTCTTGTATTTAGGCAACACAATATCTGGAGTCCCAGGTAATCTTTTATCATGAATTCGGTATCTAAACCCATTCCGGAATAAAAACTTCCTGACCGTTACCTCAGGTTTGGTGTTTTTTGATTTAATTTTGCTCATGTTATAGCTTCGGGTTTTTTTATCATGTACATCTGCCATGTTATTCAGTTTTTCAGTGTTTCGAAACCATTTTTCTGACTCATAATTAAAAACACCTTCATTATGCTTTTCGTATCTTGTCAAACATTATTGAGGTCCGCTTGGTAGTTTAACTTCCACCCAACATACACTCATCAAGGGGGGGGGATCCAATCCACATCTGCTTTATGTGCAAAAATGCAAAACATTTGCATAAATTTCATGTGCCGCACATCCTCATTTCATGATAGCCCCTTACGTTACTTGAACTGAACAATTTTGGCTATCATAACACGAGTCTGGGTGAAAAAATCAGCTCGTGGATGGCCACCACGTGGGCGTGATTGCCCAGAATGAAGTTGGTCAGCCCCAGGAAGCGGTGGTTGACCTAGCACTGCAGGTCGTACTGTTCGGGTTCGGCGGCGGGATGGAGCCAGGCGCGCGTGAGCGGAAACTGTTCGACCATGAGGTTGTAGCCGCCGGTGGTGAGCGTGAGGTGCACCATCACCTGTTTGGGGTCGGCCACGCGGAAGGGGTCG
>RFIL01000037.1 GCA_003695285.1 Calditrichota bacterium | reverse complement strand
GTATTGCCGGTGGGTTGTCCGGGAGTTGCATCGAGAGTAGAACTGGAGTAAATCTGAAAAGTCGCTGTGGTGTTTTGATGGTTCCAGAGAGGTGAATTTTGAATTTCCAGATTGGCATGGTGAGGCGTATGACAGGGTTTGCAGATTTCATTACCACTCCAGGCAGCACCGCTAAAATCATGGTGGCTATTACGGATATCAGCCAGAGAAGAGGTATAAACAGATATTGTTAAAAAAATCACATACACTAAAAAAAATAATGACAGCTTCATATTACCTCCACTGTCATCTCAAGTTGTTAAAGAACAATTTTCTTTAACTTAGTTAAGTGATAAAAATTTAATTCATCAGAAGTAAAACTTCAATTAAAAAGATCATTTGTTGTGGCAGGTAAAACACAATGAGCTGAAGAAGTTCGATTTTACCAGGAGAGCTTTTTGATCCGTTAACCCATGGGCGTCATGACAGGAGACACACTGAACTTTGTTGTCACGCAACAGATCTTTCTGGATGGTATCCCCCAGTCCGGAGAGAGCAGTGCTGGGGTCATATAGTTTTCCATCAATGACAGCTAAATCTTCATCATAAACAAAAGAAATGGGATGATCATCTGATAGGTCAGTTCCAATCACCGGGGCATTGGCTCGAATGTAAGCCGTTTTACCTCCTTTATCTTCCGCGATAATACCATCATGACACCCCAGGCAAAATTTGGAAACGCCATCCGGTTGACCAACCAGAGCATCCAGCGTGGGGCTGTTATAAAGAGTGAACTGGGATTGGGGACCGGGTGGGGGTTCTTCTCCTTCCCGATCCAGGATATCATGACAGATGTTGCAGGGTTCCCCTTTAGTATTCCAGTTATTATCTTCAAATTTATGAATCTTTCTATCCTTGGCAAATCCCTGAAAAGCCAGTGTAAAAAGGATTATCAATATGAGGGGTGTAACGAATACTCTTTTCATGATATCCATGCCCTCTCTGGTTTTGTTCAGGAGTTTGTCCTCCCCCGGCACAATATTTACTATCGTTATCTTTAACAAATTTTAAAGAAATAAGTTTTAAATGTACTTCGAAAAATTACTTCTACTCTCTTCGTTGAGAATTAAGGTAGTGGTTTTTTGTTGTTATAACTTTTTTCTTCATGACAGCCCGGTAAACAACTTCCGCCAGTTTCAGTCCTCTGATATTTAACGGGCATTGTCCATTTTCCAAAGGGAACTTTTGTGGTGATCAGATGTGCTTGTTCGGACCCATGAACACTGTGACAATTGATACAGGTTCGACCTTTCTTTTTGTTGACATGCAAATAATGGAGATTGCGGTTACCATCTCGGAATCCTGTAACATCTCCATTTCTGGATTCAATGATTTCCGAATCATGACAATCAAAACACAAGGCGAAAGAATCCGCTGCCGCCTCCACGTAGTTTCCCTCTGGAAATGCTCCGTTAAGTAAAAAAGGATTGTTGGTATAATGTGGTGAGTGGCAGGTTAAACAACCATCTTCTGCAACTGGATCATGTGAAGATTTTGCTTTGATAACCAAGCTTTTAATGTTTTTGATTTTACGGGTTTCACCTTCGATCTCGTCATTATGACAGGTATAACAGAGGTTATATTCATCTTTTAACATTAAACTGGAATACTCAGAAGCATGAGGGGAATGGCAGTTTAAACAGGCCCGGGAATCCTGAAAGGGCTTATGAACCAACCTGGCTTCTTCTGCTTCGCTTTGAAGATCGTCATGGCAGTCAAAGCATAACAGAGGTGGGGTATTTACCAGCAATTTTTTCTTTTCACCCCCATGGGGTTGATGACAATCCAGACACCCATCCTCAAAGGGGGAATGAACTGTGGACAACTCATTCTGTTCTTTTTGTTCCTCATGACAGTTAAAACATAATTCAGGAGTGGGCTTCTTTAACAATTTTGAGACGTTAGATTGGTGAGGATTGTGGCAGAGATTACATTCCCCGTCCTTCAAAGCCCCATGTTGAATTTTCGTTTCCCAGATTTCACTGTCATGACAGGTCTCACACAAGTTAACAGGGGGCCATTCTTCCAGCATAAACTTGTTGGGAGAACCATGGGGATTGTGGCACTCCAGACAATCACCTTCATCTACAGGGTCATGGACATACTTTTCAGTGTTTTTTTCGTCATGGCAGTCATAGCATAATTCAGGAACTGGGGAACTGATTTCAAATTCTGCTCCCTGTTCTCCGGGATGTTCCTCACCTTCACCCTCATGACAGGTATCACATCCGTCCTCCAGAGCGGGGTGCATGACCTGCTGGGAGATCAAGTTATCGTGACAGTTGGTTTGTCCGCAACTCTGAAAATCCTGAGCATGGGCAACAGAGATCTGAGCCACAATCAGAAGGAACAGCCAAACAAGATGTTGAGTTAATCGTTCCATATTCTATCGAAATATTCGTTCTAATCGAAAATAATAACCATCGAAGTTATTGGTTTCCTGGATAAAAGTTCGTCGGTAGAACTGAGCACCGAAAATGAGTTCCAGCTGACGATATCTCATGCGGAATTCGCCTCTAAAATTATAAAGCTCTAAATCCAGCCCCCGACCCTCCTGCATTCGATAACCGGTCTCCAGAGTCAAGCGAGCTGAACGGGTGAGGTAGTATGCCAGCCTGCCGGAAGCATCCCAGAATTTTTGTTCTTCTTTATCATCAATAAGATAATAGTCCCATTTGCTCCCTGTTAACAGAAGATTCAGCTTATTCCAGAAGGTATGATGGAATTCCGCATAAAAGCGATCGGCTTCATACGGAACAATATTGGTCTGATATTCATCTCGTTCAAAACCGGTGGAAATAAAACGAGCATCAACTTTCACCCCATAAACCTTTTGGGTAATGTATTTTAAAAGCTCCGGATTAATCAATTGAACGTTATTGTAATCCTGGGTGAATTCCCGATAATATCCCTGAATAAACTGGTTTAATAAACCAAGACTTCCCCCCCACGATTTTGAAATCTGGTCATAACGAAACCCGATTTGCTGAGTGACCTCATAGTCAATATAAACCGTTTGCCCATTTTCAATTTGTCCACCGGGCAAGCGTCGAATTTCTACGAAATCACCTCTTGGTATCAGGATATAGTCAATGTTTTCCTGATAAATAATGGTTCCGGTCTCATCTGTGACAAGCACGGTTGAGAGGTCTACGAATGGATTATCCAACAGCACGGTGGATTGATCATCAAGGGTATGTTGTTCATCCACAATAGAAACGGTAATGAGGTTTGCATCCCGATCCAGTTTTCGAAATTCAAAATTATAATGAAGCTGGAGCAATCCAGTTGGAATTTTCTTGGTGTATCGAAAGTTTAAACCGGCAGCATTGTTTAACTCAGTAAATGAACTCTGATTATTTTGTGACCATTCCAGATAAATCATAGAACGAAGGCTTAAGAATAACTGATGCTGTAATTGGGTCGTGGCACTGGTTAAATCACTTCTAAATCCGTTCTGACGAAATTTGATAAATTGTAAATTGCCGTTGAAGTCAAAATTTTTGGGGAGATCCATTAGCACATTTTCAGTAAGGGAAAATCGTTCGAAAGGGGTATCCCCGGTTTGTTTGTAATAATTTGCTGCTGTAAGTAAGCGATTGCGGAGATTCCCACCAAAAGAGAGATGGCTTTGAAAATCAGCGATTTTGCTCTTATTGCGAACCTGGTCATATTCAGCATATTGACGACTGAAATCCTGACTGGAAAGTCGAAGGCGATGGTTGTCTCCTTTGTCAGTAAAAGAACGCGAAATTTCTGCTTCCCAGATGGTGTTTTTGTTTCGAAACACCCGATTGGTTTCCAGTTCTTCCTGTCTCCAGTCAATATTACGATAGGAAAGTTTAGTTAGAAATTTTGCCCATCGAAGTGAAAAATTACCTCCGTAATTGTTGCTAAATGTTTCGAGGTTGGTCACCAACTCCCGATTGATAAAGCTGTGCCCATAAGTAGCAAAAACATTGAAGGTAAAAGGTCGACGGGGAAAGAAGAGACCGTTGATACGATAACTATCAGCTGTCCTCACTTCTGACCGGTCAGGGATGACCAGAAATTCTTCTTTTTTTAAAGCCGGGCGATATTGGGCATTTAAATCAATCGTTAGAAAATTCGGATGCCATACAAAACTCCGGCTGTTAAAATTAATGTCTCCGGAAAAATCTTTGGTTTTCGGTAGTTCGGTGGAGCCATTTTTTAAAATAATTTTTTGACTGCGTTGTAGAGCCTCCATGGCCAGCTTCAGCGAAAAACTTTGCTGATGCCAGAAGCCAAGCGATAGACGAGATTCTTGCCCCACTCCGCTAACAGACAACATTACCAACAGGCATAAGAGGATGGGGAGGCGTATTTTTGAACCCAGCTTTGCTGTATGTCTTTGTAGACTCAATCTCATCTCATCCCTCTATAGCAAAAAACGATCATCTCCACCATGAGGATCATGGCAATCGGTACAATTGTCAGAAGGTTCCAAATCCTCGTGTTCTTCATTTTTAAAGACTAACTTGGACTCATGACAGTAGAGACAAATGTTCTGACCAGTCCGGGTTAGTAATTTTTGATTTTTAGACATGTGTGGATTATGACAGCCAGTGCAATTCCCTGATGCCACGGGACCATGCATCACCGCATAGGGTTTACTGAAATCTGTGTGGCAGGAAAAACACAACTGAGGCATGGGCTCTTTTAGACGATTGGTGCCCTGAGAGCGATCATGACATTGATTACATTTGCGTTCTTTATAAGGGGGATGAAGGTTATACGTTGGTTGTCGTTGAGCAAGTTTATTGCGCAGGAATATCCGCTGAGCAAGAGCGACGCTATCGGCCAGAGTGGTATCAGCCAGCAGTGCCTGTTCTTGCTCTGGATTGGGAACGCCATCAAAAAATATACCCAATATTTTATATCTGGCGTTCGGAGTACACGCTATGAGAAATACCATCACCAGCATCAACCCCCAATGGAGATGATGCTTCTTTATTTGTAGTTTCATTGAGATGCTGATATTTGTTGCTTCGGTTCAACAAATCCATACACATTTATTTTGTCAGGACCGTATTGATTCGTCACAAAAATCAAGTATTTCAGATTGAAACTTTCATCTACATATTTAGCAAACAAATCCAGGTGCTCGTAGTCGATATATACCTGAGCCGGTAACCACATATATCCCGGCCCCTTGTATTCCCCCCCAAAAAACATTAATAAACGATTGTTTTTGTCAAATATCTGAATGTTTTCAAAACCAGCATCTACAACATAAAGATTCCCCTCATGGTCCACGGCAATACCTTTGGGACGAACAAATTGCCCCAGTCCCTTTCCATAGCTACCGACTGAAGAAACAAATTTTCCATCCAGAGTGTATTTTTTAACTTTAAAATCTCCAAAGTCTGTAACGTAAACCAGGTCTTCGGTGACTTCCAGGTTGGTCGGTGAATACAGGAATTCTGGTGTGGAATATTCTGCATCCGGAAAAGAATAGAGGTGTTTTAAAGTCTTCTGGTCATAGACATGTATTTTGTGGCCGGGCATATCTGAAAACCAGATTTTACCATGGGCAACGGCGACATCCACGGGTTTCATTTTTTTTGGATCGCCGATGGCATTTAAATAGTGAAGTTGCTCGTCAAAAATGACTACCTGTTGCCGACCGGTATCAGTGATATACAATCTTCCCTGTTCATCGGTGGTACAGTTCACCGGTTTTTTTAGTAATCCTTTCCCTCCCGGTTGAAAATAATCAAACGTTTTGTTGATAAGATCAATGATTTCCAGCCCGGCAAAAATGGTATCACATATATAAATTTTCCCCTTATGGAGGGTTATCCCATAGGGTTTAATAATCTCTTTACCAGGAGTTTCACCCTTGATAAATTTTGAAAAGGCAGACTGCTTTCCTTCGATATCCCGGGAATTACTAATACGGGTTAGAAACTGAATTCGTGTCGTGTCAGGCGGGGGAGGGAAAATAACTAGCTCTGTCGTTGCGGGTTCAGTAGAACGAGAGCCGGCACAACTCATTAAGAACAGCATGAAACCGAATAGGAACCAATAACCCCTTTTCATCTTAGATCTACTCCCCGTTTTTTGTGTCAAAAAAAGAGGGGCGAAACCTTCACCCCTCCTTTTTTGAATATACTGACAAAATTAGATAAAAACCAGAATACATTCGTAACATTTTTACGGCCATTATTTAGAATGGCAAGTTAAGCAAAGAGCACTCTGAGCATTGCTCTTAACCAACAACTTCGCTACACCACTACCATTGTGAACATCATGGCAGGAGGCGCACTGCAGTTTGCTGTTGAACAGCATGTCCTGATCGATGGTGCCACCCAGACCAGAAGGGGTCGTTGTCGGATCGAACAAACCACCATCATTGCTTGCCAGAGTAGCGTCATAAACAAAGGATACCGGGTGGTCATCAGATAAATCGGTTCCGATCAGCTTATTACCACCAATAAAGACGTTACCATTAGTTTGACCACCAAAGTTGTCGATAGCGACGGTACCGTCATGGCAGCTCAGACAGAGTTTGGAGGAACCATCCGGTTGTCCCATGGTAGCATCCAGAGTAGGGCTGCTGTAGAGAGTGTAAGTGGCAGTGGTTACCTGGTGGTTCCACAAGGGAGCATCTGTTACGGTTACATCGGCATGGTGCGGGGTATGGCAAACAACACAGATTTCACCAGTGTTGTTCCAGTTTTTGTTGGAGAAGTCGTGCTCAGAACCAACAATGGTTTGTCCATAACTGAGTGCAACCATGCCAAGTAAGAGAACGGACACGAGAGCTACAGTTAAAGATTTCATAGAAGATCTCCTTTTGTTTTTTCAGACACCTATATAAGAAACAAGTTTGGTGCCAAATTTAATAATTTTTTCACATTTTTTTTAAAACCTTCTAATCCTTGAAAACTAAAGGCTTTCAAGAGCAATCGGTCAATAACTCTTTTCTAAAAATTGCGGGGATGAGTGATTTAGATGGTCTTTTTGGGTCTATATCCCCACACCGGGGTGGGTGTATAGACCCATTTTTGTTCTCTATAGCTTATATCTTTTCTTTTTGGAGCGAAAGGAATCCCGGGTAATGCCCAGCAAGCGCGCCGCTTTACTCTGATTGTAGTTTGTTTTTTCCAGCGCTTTTTCCAACAAAACTTTCTCCAATTCTGCCAGTGAAATACCTTCATCCGGGATCTCAATGTCGTAGAAATCGCCGGAGGTTACCCGTACACTCTTTTGAGTGGGCTTGGATCGAATTTCCACCGGAAGGCTTTCCGTGTGGATGTATTCATCAGATTCCAGGATAACCGCTCTTTCAATGACATTTCGTAACTCACGAATGTTTCCAGGCCAGTCATAATTGACCAGCAATTCTTCCGCTTCTTTTGTAATGCCCTTTACTTGTTTTCGAAAGTGATTACTGAAAGATTGGATAAAATGTTGAATGAGTTCCGGGATATCCTCTTTTCTCTCCCGCAGGGGTGGGAGGGTTAGTTGAAAGACTTTCAAACGGTAGTAGAGGTCTTCCCGAAACGTTTTTTGAGCAATGGCTTCTTCAAGATCGCGATTGGTAGCGGCAATAATTCGCACGTCCACATTAATATCTGTGGTTCCGCCCAATCTCCTCACGGTTCGGTTTTCGATAACTCCCAGCAGTTTTACTTGGAGTGCAAAGTTTATCTCCCCGATTTCATCAAGATAAACGGTGCCACCATCAGCAATTTCGAACAAGCCTTTTTTCTGCTGTCGTGCATCGGTAAATGCTCCTTTTTCATAGCCAAAGAGTTCACTCTCCAACAACGTTTCTGGTAGGGATGCACAGTTGATGGTGACAAAAGGACGATTCCCCCGGCTACTCTCATTGTGAATGACCTTGGCCAGAAGGTCTTTCCCAGTACCACTTTCCCCTAATAATAAAATGGTTGATGCTTCTGATTTGGCAATTTTTTTCGCCATTTGAACCACTTCCCGGATGGCAGGGGAGGTGCCAACAATATGATCAAAGGTTTCTTTCTGAGCATGCTGACGGCGCAACACCTGGAGTTCATTTTCCAACTCCATTTTTTCCCGGATTTGCTGAAGAACTTTTTCGATTTCCTCAAAGGTGAAGGGTTTATTTATGAAATCAAATGCTCCTAACTTCATGGCTTTCACAGCGGATTCGATGGTGCCGTAAGCCGTCATGAATACAACATATGTCTCGGGGTTGATAGTTTTGATCTTCTGAAGCACTTCCAAGCCTTGCATTCCGGGAAGTTTGTTGTCCAGGAAAATAATATCTGGAAGTTGAGCTTCGAAAATTTCTAAACCGTTTTCACCTGAATCTGCGGTGAGAACTTCATACAGATTTTTATCCAGTCGTTTCTTAAATGACCAGCATATTAAATTTTCATCATCAATGATAAGAACTTTCAATTTTCTCATCGGGAATCCCTTTATAACATTTAACAGGTAAAGTGATGGTGAAGATACAACCTCCTTCAGGGCGATTTTCTACGTGTATTTCTCCACCATGTCTGCTGATGATATCTGCGGTAATGGTTAAACCCAGTCCTGTCCCCTGGTGTTTGGTGGTAAAAAAAGGTTTAAAGATTTGATGACGGTAACTCTCTTCTATCCCTTTTCCGGAATCGATAATTTTAATAGATACCAATTCCTGAACTCGATCATACTGTGTTTGAAATTCAATTTCACCATAACTGTCAATTGCCTGAATCGCATTTAACCCGATGTTGCTGAGCGCCCTTTCCATTTGTTCGGGATCGAAGAGGAAGTCAGGAATGTCTTTGTCTAGTGTGGCTGAGATGTGAATGTCTTTTCCGGACAAATGATTTTTTAAAGAATATATAATGGTCTCAATTAATTCATTGATATTGGAACTCTTCGGAGAAAGTTTTATAGGTCGCGAATATGTCAGCAGGTCATTTAATGTTCGATTCACCCTATCAACTTGACGGTGGATTTCGTTGAGAATCGCCTTTTTTTCAGCATCATAAATGTCATCTGTGACGACTTCGATCGCGTTGGCGATTCCAGTGATCGGATTTTTTAACTCATGTGCCAGACTGGCGGCCATTTCACCTATTGAAGCCAACCGTTGAGCCTCCAATAATTCTTTTCGATGATAACGGGTCAATTCTTCCTGAATGGTTTGTAACCGTTCCAGCATATGATTAAAACTCCGGGCCAGTTTTCCCAGCTCTTCGGTCTCCGGTATCTCGACCCGTTCACCAAGTTCTCCCTGCTCTACCCGCTGCATAGTCGTTACAAATTTTTTTAGAGACCGCTTGACATACCTGTAATGTAACAAACCAATTGTCAGGGCTATGGAGACGATGAGCATAACCGTGAAAGTGGTGGAAAACATTTTTGTCAGGGCCAAATTATTCTTCAACCCGCGTAGAGAAAAATCCATTACCAGATAGCCGAGCGTTTTTTGGGTTGTTTCATGACATTCCTGACAGATAGGAGCATTATCCACCCGGATGACGGATCGGATAGCCTGATAATCATCCCTGGAGATTTTGGAGAAACCAATCCCTTTATTGTCAAAGGTGGTATCTGTAAAATCCAAAGTATAGGAATCTGTTTGAATAGTTTTTCGAGGGTAAACTAACTTACCATCTCCATCAAATAGTGCAACCAGGAGAATGTCTTCGTTTTGTTCCATCCGTTGCAGAATGGGATAAATTATTTTTCCTCCATTCTCACCAATGGTAAAAAGCATCTGTTGTTGTAATAATTGAAGGTACTTTTCACTGTTCTTTAAGGTGGTCTCGTAAATCCGTTTTTCCAGTGCTTTATTGTAAAAATAAAACGAAACAATGGAGATTAAGACCACCGAGAGTACCAGACTGAAGATGGTTTTCAAGCGAAACGATTTAATCTGCATGTCCCCTCCCCAAGGGTGTTAGTACGATTTGGGACTGTGCTTTTCTCCATGGCACTCCAGATAACAACGACCCTTAAAATTACCCTGGTCCTGGAATTCCAGCTTTCCGGTATTCGGATCCGGAGATACCAATGATATATCGAAATTGATTAAATGGCTATTGTTGGTGGAATTACCCTGGGAGATACTTATCCCGTGGGGATCATGACAGGCATTACAGGGAACATCTTCACTCACGACATGCTTTTTGTGTACTTTTTTGCCAAAATTGGAACCGGAGTTAATGATTTCATTGCGGTTATGACATTCATAACATAACCGATAAGCCTGATAAGATTCCTGGGTTCCAAAGGTTTTCTCATAGCGATATTTTAGTATTTGAGGATAAATAGAACCATGGGGACCCATAGCAGCACCAGTACCACTGCTGGCATGACAATCGGTGCAATAAATCACACTGGATTCGGTTAGAGGAGGAATTAGGCTGGGTACATTATTATTTTTACCGGGACCCTCAATCGGATGGTAAGAGGGGTTACTCAAATCGAATTCCAGTCTCACATTATTCTGTTCAAGCACCCGTGGAGTTGGGCTGGCAGGTTTATCTGGCGTATCTGCATGGCAGCGATAACAGAGTTCGTAACTATACTGGATGGGGTCCACCGGATTTCCATTCGAATCAATCCCTTTAATTCCCTGGACATATCCATTCGCCACCGGAGGAGTGGCACTTTGATTATTGGCTGCATGCGGATTATGGCAATCAACGCATTCCACATGGCGCGTCAAAACCAGTGCTCCCTCCTGTGGATCGTGTTCGGTATTATACGCGAAGACATCATGGATGTATGGTTTGCTTAGATCGGCCAGGATATTGGTACTGGCCACATTTTGATTATGACAGTTTAAGCAATTGTCTTCCTGGAGTTGATAATTCAACAACCGTTCATTTCCATCTGCATTATGTGGGTTATGACAATTTTCACAGCCGTTTTCTGCTACATTATTGTAATCGGTATGAAACCATGGATCATTGCCGGAACCATTCCAGGTGGCCACACTATTTTTATGACTGGAATTATTCCAGTAGTTTTTCGTATGGCAAAACATGCAAAGTTGTGAATAACTGGTGGGTGCCGTAAGGAAATCTCCATAAATGTTGTTATGAGCATCGTGGCAACTGATGCATTGAAGTTGACCATTCTCAAGCTGAACCTGGTTGGTTAATACCGCTGGATCGACCAGTTCCCCATCAGTGGTAGCCAGAGTAGCATCATACACAAAGGAGATCGGATGGTCGTTAGAGAGGTCCTGGGTCAAATCGCTGGACCGGCCGGTTAATATAGAGATGGTTCCAAAGCCGATAGGGGTAGAACGGTTGAGCACATTTCCCAATGCAATGGTTCCATCATGGCAGGAAAGACAAAGAATTGCCGACCCTGTGGGTTGCCCTGGTAAGGCATCGGTGGTAGAACTGGTATACAGAGTATAAGTACCCCCGGGATCCGGACGGTTCCAGAGGGGTTTGTGAGGACTGGTTGAGTGGGGTGTATGGCAAAATATACAGATTTGCGACTCCGAAGTAGCTTTAATGGTTCCGGGGCCACTCACTGAAAGATTATGTACTGTATTCACAATAGACTGAGCCGTAAGCACGTTCATAAGTATCAGGAGAATCACTGCTGTTGCTACAATTTTAGTATTCATCTTTCTCACCCGATGTATATTTGTAAATTTGAATCCGTTGATTATAACTATCGGCGATATAAATGCGATCATGGGGGTCGATAAAAATTCCTGTTGGTAGCCAGAACTCTCCCTCTTTGTTTCCATGGACACCAAAATTGGCCAGGAATTTACCATTTATATCAAAAACCTGCACCGTATGAAATAAGGCATCGACGACATAAATGTGCCCATCGGAATCCGTGGCAATCCCTTTTGGACGGGCAAAATATCCAGTTGCATCACCAATTTCTCCAAATGTTGATAAAAGAGCCCCGCTGGAATCGAACACCTGTACTCGAAAATTCATGGAATCTACAACATATGCGTGACCGAATGCATCTATCCAGATAAACACCGGAAAGTTAAACTCTCCGGGACCCTTTCCCCGTGTTCCCAGAGTGCGGATTCGGTTACCCGCTGTATCAAAAATGCTGATACGGTGAGCTTCAGATTCAACAACCCAGAATTCATCTGTGACTGAAGAATAAGCAATCCCTGTTGGTCGCAGCAGTTCCACACCTTTTGAAAAAATAGTGACTTCTTTACTTCCCGGTTTCCAGCTATATATGTGGCCTAATTGAGAATCTGTCCAGTAAAGCTGTCCATTTTTATCCAGACAGATTCCAACTGGTGAAGGAAATTTAATGGGTTTCTCCAGTTCCAGGTCTTTTATCTCCGTTTGTTCCGGATTAATCATTTTAATCGTTTGGGCTCCTTGATCCAATACGTAAATGACCCCTTCTTGGGTCACTGCCAGATTAAACGGCTTGATGAGTGCAGGTGATCGGTTTCCTGCAAAAAACCGAAGAAGCTTTTGGGCGAAGTTAGGATTTTTTTGAATCAATGATTGATTGGAAATTTCCCCCAACAATGTAATTTGTGGAGGAAGGGAATATTGATGATCTTTCCCGGAAGAGGTTTCCTGCGAAATGATCGGGGAGATCATGAATACAGTGAAAATAACGAATAGGTACCCCGAAAAATTTTTAGGTCGTTTCAAAATTTTCCATTCCATTTTTTCTTTTCCTTATATCCATATTAATTATAGCAAAAAATATGCTAAGGTTAAATTTTAAAATCGATAATTTGGAGACCACAAAATAACTGAATTTATGAAAAAATGTCCAACAAAACATAAACAAAGTACCGTTTTTCGACATAGGTGGGCGAAAACACCCAGTTGTTTTTGGGGAGATTCACCCAATTTAAGATATTAAATTCAGAGCATCCGTTTCCGTATCATTGAACTCAGGCAGAAGATACTATGCCATTGGAGTTTTAGTTTCGCTGTGAGAACCAATAAAAACCTTCCTGAATATGAACCCTGAGAGTTAACAAGTAGGAATTGTCTGTTGAGAAAGTCAAGAAGCGTTTAATTATATTTAAGGATAATTTTTCACTATATCAAGAAAAGCCTTTCATATATTTATTTTTTTCGGTATGTTCTCAGTCCATACATAAACAGCAACTGGCGGTGGAGGGTGAATTTGTAAATCCCCACTCCAGTAAGATTCTTCCCGTTTTACTCTTTTAATATTGTCTTCAATTGCATTTCAATTAATTCTTAAGCTTTTTGTCCTTTGTGAAACGCAACTTCATGTGAATTGGTCTTTAATATTGTGTCCCCTTTTTGATACAAAATTAAGCTGTTTGTTTCCTTTTAATAAAGGTGCGAATTCAAAGTGGTATTGATAATCCTGTGCAAGGTTAGGGATGAGGAAATGATAGTTGTCGCTAAGTCAGCGATTGTTCTACACCCTCACAAAACGAGGGGCTCACTCACTCTATCTCCAGGCCAGCACCTCATAAATACAGTAAGGGGCGCGATGAATGAGTAAAAATTCCTAAGATAAGGGTTTTTTATCTCAGTTAGCCATGGCTCAGGCTCAAGGAGAGTTCATTTCTTGTTCCCCAATGTTCTCTACAGGGAGCCCCTTTATGTGGTAATGTGAGGATTCTATTTTCCAAGTATTTTCTGAAGGCAATCATTCGTGGTCAGGTTTTACATTAGGGAGTGGGTGATTTTACCCAATGTCTGTGATTTAAATCAATTGCTTTTTAAGAGTTGTTCTTAAAAACCATTTGAAGCTTTTATCTTAATATCAGTAAAAATAGTTTGTTAGGTTCTTTTTTTGAATTAGTCATTTAAAATACGGCATTTAATTTGTTAATTAAAGAGGCGTTCAGTTCTTGAGGGAGGTTCAGGCAAAGTTTCAAGAAGAGGAGGCAAGTTAATGGGTGTATCTCGACGTAATTTCTTGAATGTGTTGCTGGGAGGAAGTTTAATGGGGTGGTTGGCTTCAGTTCTCTATCCCATTCTTTCTTATTTACGCCCCCCAAAAATCCCTGAGGCAAATGTCAACTCTGTAAAGGTAGGTCCGGTAGATGATATAGCTCCCAATTCAGCCAAAATTGTGAAGTTTGGGAGAAAACCGGTGATTCTCATCCGAGATGACGGTGGTGAATTCCATGCTTTCTCAGCCACCTGTACCCACCTGGATTGTATTGTTCAGTATCGCCAGGATACTAAGCAGATCTGGTGTGCCTGTCATAATGGTACCTACGATTTGAGAGGAAGGAATCTTTCCGGTCCTCCTCCCAAACCACTGGATGAATTTGCAGTTAATATTGTTAATGATGAAGTTTTTGTGTCGAAACCGAAGCAAGTGAGTTGATTATGGCTGCTAAATTAAGCTCAAAAGTCTATGCCTGGTTGGATGAGCGGTTCAATTTAACCCCGCTTATCGAGTTTATGCGTCATAAGAGTGTCCCCGTTCATAAACATACCATCTGGTATTATATGGGGGGTGTCACTCTCTTTTTGTTTATTGTTCAGGTAACCACGGGTATCTTATTGTTATTGTATTACCAGCCGGGAGTGGATAGTGCTTATGAGAGTGTGCGCTTTATCATGACGAAAGTTCACTTTGGCTGGTTAATCCGGGCGGTACATAGCTGGTCCGCCAATTTGATGATCTTTTTCATTTTCATTCATATGTTTAGTGTCTTCTTCACCCGTGCTTTTGAGAAACCACGAGAACTGACCTGGGTGAGCGGTTTCATTTTACTGGCCCTCGCGTTAGGATTTGGGTTCAGTGGTTATCTCTTACCCTGGAATGAATTGGCTTTTTTTGCTACAAAGGTAGGAACCGATATTGTCGGTGCCGTTCCGCTAATCGGTGGTTTCTTAAAAACTCTCTTACGGGGGAGTGAAGATGTCACCGGGGCTACATTAACCCGCTTTTACGGCATTCATGTTGCCGTTATACCGGCGATTTTTACTGTCGTGTTGGCCTTACACCTTCTGTTTGTGCAGCGACAGGGAATGCATGAGCCAGAGTATGTGAGAACGTTGCCTCCGGAACGGAAAAAGGAAATTCCCTTTTTCCCGAATTTTCTTCTGCGCGATATGTTACTCTGGCTAATCGTGCTCAACATTCTTCTCTTTCTGGCTGTGTTTTTCCCCTGGGAACTGGGTTTTAAAGCCGACCCCTTTGCCCCGGCACCCCAGGGTATCCGACCGGAGTGGTATTTTATGTTTATGTTCCAGACTCTCAAATTTTTACCCGGTCATATTCTCTTCCTTGAGGGAGAAGTGGTGGGCATTCTCTTCTTTGGCTTTCTGGGAATTATATGGCTCCTCGTTCCTTTCTGGGAAGAGTTCTTCCCTGCAGCTAAAAATAAAAAGTTTATGACTGCTGTGGGTGTAATTGGGATTATTTACATTGGTGTGATGACCGCATTAGGATACTTATTGTGAGAGAGACCAAAAATGAAGAAACAAAAGAATATCATCGCATTCGTAAGTTTTGCCATCCTGTTTTTTGTGGTTCTGGTGAATGTTCCGCTTTTTGCGGATGAAACCCAGGAACCTCAAAAAGAGGAATACACGGATCAGTGTATCATCTGCCATCAAGAGGATGACAATCTTCCGGAAGACTTTAATTCGGAAGATGTCCATATTCAAGAGGGGTTATCCTGTGCCGGATGCCATGGTGGAAATCCCAATACTGATGATGAGGATCTGGCCATGGATGAATCAGCTGGGTTTCGCGGAGTGCCGGATAAGAAAGATATTCCCCGCTTTTGTGGACGTTGCCATTCGGATATTAATTTTATGAGAACCTATCAACCGGAAATCTCAACCGATCAGGAAGAACAATACTGGCAGAGTCTTCACGGGAAAAAACTGGCCAAAGGAGACCAGAAAGTTGCGGATTGTACCAGTTGTCATACTGCCCATAGTATTTTGCCGGCCAGTGATCCGCGCTCTACT
>RFIL01000281.1 GCA_003695285.1 Calditrichota bacterium | reverse complement strand
GGGGAGTTGGTACTGGCCAGAAATCGTCTATCTCAATTGCTTGATGATCTCCAACAGGAATCCGGCAAAGGATTATTAACCACCAATCTGGTAGATGTCAGTTCCCAGATCGATTTCATCACCTCTGAGTTGCAAAACGCCGTGATGAAAATTCGAATGGTTCCCATCGGAATGATATTTAACCGTTTTCCGAGACTGGTTCGAGATATTTCCCGGGAATTCTCCAAAAAAATCGAACTGGAAATTTTGGGAGCCGACACCGAACTGGATAAATCGGTCATAGAAGAAATTGGAGACCCCCTGGTACATCTGGTGCGGAATTCTGCTGATCATGGCATTGAACCACCGGAAGAACGTCTCAAAAAAGGGAAACCCGAACAAGGCATCATTCGCTTATCTGCTGAACATGAGGGAGAACACATCATCATTCGGGTTCAGGATGATGGTCGGGGAATAGACCCGGAAAAGATACTGGAAACCGCCATTCGCAAAAAGATTCTCACTGAAGAAGAAGCTGCTCAACTCACCACCCCGGAAATTCTGAATTTAATTTTCGCTCCAGGATTTAGCACCTCAGAAAAGGTCACCAACCTTTCAGGGCGTGGGGTGGGCATGGATGTGGTTAAGACTAATATTTCCCGACTAAACGGAACTGTTTCCATTGAATCTGAGCCCGGAAAAGGAACAACCTTCATTTTAAAAATTCCTCTCACCCTTGCCATCATCCAGGGGTTGGTAGTAGAGATTGGAAACGATACCTTTGCTATCCCGCTGAGTTCAGTGGTGGAGATCATCCGCACTCATCAAAGGGACATTCATCACATTCAAGGGGTGGAGTTAATTCGGGTCAGAGAAAAAACCATCCCCCTGCTTCGACTTTCTACGATTTTTAAAGGAAATCACGTCAATCATGAAAAGCCCGCTTATTATTCGGTCATTATCGGAATTGCCAACCAGCAATTTGCACTGGTGGTGGATCGGTTAATCGGACAAAATGAAATTGTGATTAAGCCACTGGGAACATTCTTAAAGAACATTCCTGGAATCGCCGGTACCACCATCCTTGGAGATGGTAAAGTCATCATGATTCTGGATGTGGGGGAAATTTATCAGATGTTTCAAGAGAAGATGGGGGAATTTCAGCATGTCGATTCGAGTGTTAATAGCTGATGATTCCGCCTATATGCGTCAGGCGCTGAAACTCATCCTGGAGGAGGATCCCGAAATCCAGGTTATTGAGAGCGCCAGAAACGGTCAGGAAGCGATTGAGAAGGTACGTGCCTTACACCCGGACGTATTGACCACTGAACTATATATGAGTCACCGAACCGGTTTTGAAGTCATCGAGACGGTGATGAAGGAGTGCCCCCTGCCAATTCTGGTCATCAGCACATCCCAAAAAACACATACTACTGATATTATTCGGGCAATGGAAGCAGGAGCTGCGGCTGCCATTTCTCCCCGTTCCATCACAACAGTTTCGGAAATATTTAAAATTAAAGATGACATCATTCGCAAAGTTAAAATTTTAGGAAACTCAGTTAAATTCCAGACTCAAAAAAAGCTTGGAGGACAGCGGTTTTCCTGGTTGGAGAGAAATTATTTTCACTTCCCCGGCTGCAAACTGGTTATCATCGGCCTCTCCACCGGCGGCCCCTTCTCATTACAAAAGGTAATGAAACAAATCCCGGAAAATTTCCCTCTTCCAATTTTGATCATCCAGCATATGCCTGCCCGTTTTACTCGCTCCCTCGCTGAACGGCTCAACAGCATGAGTCCCATCACCATTGTTGAAGCAGAGGAAGGAATGGCACTCCACAATGGTACTGCCTATATTGCCCCCGGAGGAAAACATTTATATCTTCAGGAAGGCCAGCATTCTCCTGTAATTCACCTGTCTGAACATCCCAAAAACAGCCCTTATACCCCTTCGGTGGATATTACAATGCAATCAGCCCATCAGCTATATGGTGGTAACATCCTAGGTGTCATTATGACCGGGATGGGAAAGGATGGCCTGGAAGGGTGCCGACTCATCAAAAAAGATGGGGGGAAAATTATTGCTCAGGATGAAGAGAGTTCCATCATGTTTGGGATGCCAAAAGCGGTAATTGAAGCAGGGCTGGCTGATGCAATTTTATCTCTGGAGCAAATTGCTCAGGGAATTCTAACTGCTGTCTCCCCCTACACCAACCGTTCGCTTTCAAATTTACCGCTGAAATATTAATGGGTTTCTTTGGCTATTCGATCCAGAACTTCTCTGATTTTTTGAACCACACTTTGTGGCGAATAGGGTTTATAAACAAAATCCGTGACTCCGTGTTCCTGTAACATCTTCTTTTGATTCGGTTCAAAAAAACCACTGGCAAAAACGACATGAACATCCGGATTAATTTTTTGGATCTCCAGAAATGCTTCCCAACCACTCATTTTGGGTAAACCGGAATCCGTGAAAACCAGATCGATTTTATCCTGATGCTCTTGGTAAACCTGAACCGCCTCTTTACCATCCCGGGCAATTAAGATGTTGTATCCATTGGCTCTAAACACGGTGGAGAGCAGATCGACCAGCATATCTTCATCCTCCACCACCAGGATTGTTTCATTACCCTTGATGGGGTGTTGAATATGTTCTACTCTATCGGGGATGGATTTTTCTTTATAAGAGGGAAAATAAAAATGAAACGTGGTCCCCTTCCCGGGTTCACTTTCTACCTCCACGTATCCATAATGGCTACTAACGATTCCATATACAACAGCCAAACCTAAACCGGTACCTCTTCCCCGAACCTTGGTGGTAAAGAAAGGCTCGAATAATTGTTTTCGAGTATTTTCATCCATCCCGATACCGGTATCAGAAAAGGAAATTTTAACATATTCACAATCCCGGGCATCCGGATATTTGGCTTTAATTTTCTGAGTTGATACGATCCCGGTATAAATCGTGAGGGTTCCACCCTCGGGCATGGCATCCCGTGCGTTAACGCAGATGTTCAGGAACGCCTGATGAAGCTGATTCTGATCTCCTCTTATCCGTGGAAGATGGGGAGAAAGTTTTAAAATCACAATAATGGTTTTGGGAAATGTTCCTGATATCAGTTGATATAATTCCTCAATCACAGTGTTTACATTCACTGACTCAAAAACAATATCTGCTTTACGGGCAAAAGTTAAGATTTGATCAACAAGTTGGGCACCCCTTTCTGCTGCTTTGGAGATGGCTTCGGCGCTGGCATGTAGATGAGGTACGTTAATGGTATCCGCTTCCAGCAGGGAAGAATGCCCCATAATGATACTTAAAATATTGTTAAAATCATGAGCAATTCCACCGGCCAGGGTACCGATACTCTGCATCTTTTGGGCCTGTAAGAGTTGCTGCTCCAGATGCTTACGTTCGGTGTTGTCAAAAATATAACCCCGGATTTCAATGAGATTTCCCTCTTCGTCAAACTCCCCAATAATATTTTCAATGATAAAGAGCGGTTTCCCATCCCGACGGCGGAGTTCTACCTCATGATATTCTAACTTTTTCCGGGTTTCTACCAGCTTCAAAAAGGATTTATATTTGCTGGGGTCCGGAAAAAAGCTTGAATAATTGAAATGATAAACCTCTTCCACTGATGAGAATCCAAAGATAAAAGCAAAAGCCGGATTACAGGAAAGGATATTCCCGGATGGGGAGATGATAAAATCACCGGTTAAATCCTCTTCAAAAAACCGGCGATATTTCGCTTCACTTTCCTGGATAACCTGAAGTCTATCCCGTTCTGCTTGCAACAACTTCTGCTGGGAACGAAGAATAATAACAATGATTGTTATTCCCAGGAAAAATAATACTCCTGTGGCAATAATAAAGAGCAGATATATATCTAACGATGGTCCGGACACAAAAACCCTCCCATATAGAGAAAATTGGTAAAAATATCCAGAAGCCAGTGCAGACTCCAGGCAACCATCATCTGGGCCCGAGGCCAGGTAATAATATAATTCCCTAGCGCTAACCAGATGACACTACCAGTGCTATACAATAATATAGCCGAAACAACCCAAAAGCGAGGATCCTTATAAATTTTTTCCAGAAGCTCTCGATTAATTTCCATCAGAGAAGTGGCTGAAAAAATGATCAATAAAAAGTGTGACAACGTTGCTGTTGCTGAATCAAACTGATCCAGTTTTTCAAAAGTAAATTTGGCGATTAACCAGATCAGGAAAAAGAACACAATGCTCAACTGTACATTTTTCCTGAACTTATCACTTTTTATCCATCTCGATAATATATAAGCCAGAAAAGCATATTCAATTAAGGTGTAAAAATGCAGAAAGATACTGGAATTTATCTTGAGGATTGACCAATACACCAGCATAATATTGTTAATTAAAACAATGCAAAGGAACAGAAGAAGAATTTTTAATTCTGGAATTAAGACTTTGAAACGAAGTACACCTACAACGACAACTATTAAACTGGTACTTAAAGTTATCCAGGTAAATAATGGTATTTCCACCCCTCACTCCCAGGCCATGTCTATTGCATATTATTTCTAATTATTGAGCACCCTTTATCTTCAAAACCCTTTATAAACACATCTCTAACTATATATTTTTTATAAAAGAAAACAAAGTGCGTAAGGGCACAGAACCCCACAATTCTTTTGTAATTTCTCCATGTATATGAATTTATATCCAGATTTTACTTCCTCCCCTAAAAGTAGAGAAACAGGATTTGAACTCAAATTCCCATCTGATCGTATCTTACATGTCTCATCTTGATTAATAATCGGCCTTTTTTGTTCTACATCAATAAACTGCTTAAAAAAGTTTATATTATGTTCGAAAAAAATTGAGAGAAAATAAAACGGAGACAGAGAGAGGGAGCTAAACCATGACAATCTCCAGTGATGTTATTCAGTCAGTGGCTCAACAATTGATAACGGAACACGGCACAGAACATCGATCCATCATTGAAAAAGGTGTCTTGCAAGTTGCGGAACGATGGACGGAGGAAGATGGCACCGAGAAAGATTTTTCAAACTTTTGTCTGGAAAATTTTATCTCTTCCCCCTCTGAGCGGCAGATATTATTTGAACGATTTCTGGCAAATCTGGAATCTCTGTACGGAAACCTTCATCGGATTTACAGAGATTTCAACTGGCATCTTCATGTGGACACGGGGGAAATCCTCCCCTTTGATCGTCAATTTGCTACCTACGATGTATTTGCCCATGTGACTGACGATTTTTTTAAATCCCGTTTAGCTTTCATTGTTTTGTTGAATTTCCCGCTCTATACATTAGAAGAAAAAGAAACGATTGGGAAAAAATGGTCGCGACGAGAATGGGCTGAACTCCGACTGGTAGAACAATTCTCGGAACGTATTCCTGCCGAGATTCAACAGAAGAGAACACATGCGTATGTCCAGGCGGAAGAATATATCTATCAATATAACATCTATATGGAAAACGTAGTGACACCGGAAGGTGAAAAAATTTTTCCTCAAGGGTTAAGATTGATCAGCCATTGGGATTTACGGGATGAAATTAAAGCCCAGTATGCCAATCCCGATGGGTTGAAAAACCAAAAACTCATTTTCAAAATTATGGAAAGGATCGTTGACCAGAGTATTCCCAGACAGATCATCAACAACCGTGAGTTGAGTTGGGAACCATTCAGTAATACTATCCTCAGCCCTCAATCGGGCACCCCTGTGACATATGAACCGGAAGCAAGGAAACGATATGAGATACTACTTCAGGTTTTTAAGGTCGAGCAACTGGTGGACCAATATACTCCCCAACACCCCTCTCTCATTCAACGAAGTTTTGAGCGAGACCGGGAACTTTCTGAGGAAGAAGTGGAAAGATTGTTTACTTCCTATCTTTCCTCTCCAGTTTTAAAAGAAATTGCTGATATTATCAAACATCGATTAGGCAGAGAGTTGTATCCCTTTGATATCTGGTACTATGGTTTCAAAGAAGGTAGCGATTACCCGGAAGAAGAGCTGGACCGCCTGGTTCAGCAACGTTATCCCAATCTGACCACCTTTCAAAAGAACCTTTCCAAGCTTCTTCAACAGCTTGGATTTAGCCAGGAGAAAGCAGAGTATCTAAATCAATATATTATGGTTGATCCGGCCCGTGGAGCCGGCCATGCCATGGGAGCCAAAATGCGGGGAGATCACGCCCATCTTCGCACCCGAGTGCCTTCGAATGGCATGAATTATAAAGGATTTAACACCGCCATGCATGAGCTTGGGCACTGTGTCGAGCAGGTGTTTTCCCTGAATGAAATTGATTACTATACTCTGGAGGGAGTACCGAACACGGCTTTTACTGAAGCGATGGCTTTCATCTTTCAGGCAAGAGACCTGGATGTCCTGGGTATCACCGATTCCCATTCTTCCCGAAAACATCTTCTCGCTCTCCATAATGCCTGGCAAACCATGGAAATTGCTGGAGTATCCTTACTTGACATGTATATCTGGCGATGGATGTATGAACATCCAGATGCGGATGCTCAGCAACTCAAGGAAGCGACCATGGAACTGGCAAAAAAGATATGGAATAAATTCTATGCACCGATTTTCGGGATAACGGATCAATTTCATCTGGCGATTTATTCTCACATCATTTATTGTGGATTATACACTCCTGATTACACTCTGGGTCATCTGATTTCTTATCAATTGGAGGAATTCCTGGAGGGACGCGATTTTGGTAAAGAAGTGGAACGTATCTGTCGTCTGGGATGTCTGGCACCCCAACGATGGATGGAAGAAGCCGTTGGTAGCCCTCTTTCTGCACAACCATTATTAAATGCCGCGGAAAGAGCAATCCACCACTACCGTGAAGAAATCTCAACCTGAGTTCCAATACTCTACTGCCCATTGATGTGCTATGGCAAATTTTAACAACTTCTTATCCGGATTTACAGCAATGGGTTTCCCGAAAAGCAGCATGTGGGCAACATCAGAAAAATGATTGGCATATACGATGGAGTTTGAGAAATCAATTTGCAGTTCTTCTTGCACCTCCAACAGCCTTCTCTTCTTTTCCTCTCCATAGGGGTGGGGGGAGATTAATCTACCGGTATAAACTCCGTCAACAATTTCCAACCGGGAGGAGATCAAAAAATCCGGTTGGAGCATTTCGACCAGATGGGTGACCAGAAACTCAGGAGCCCCACTCATTAAGAGAACACGGTACCCTTCCTCTCTGTGTTGTTGTACCCTATTCATACCGGTTTCTGATAATTTAGGTAGAATCTCTTTTTGAAAAACAACCTTTCCCAATTCCTGCACTTCCTTTGCCGACAAATTTTTAAAAAAATGTTTATTCTGCTTTACTGCCCGGATTAAGCCCCTCTCTGGTATCTTTTTTAATGATTCAATCCCAAAGGCAAAAATTTGAGGAAAAGAGATCAGGCCATCTACCATTGCACCATATACAAACAGCTTTTCCATTGAGGTGCCGGGAAGAAGTGTCCCATCCACATCAAAAACTGCCCATGGTTTCATGGTAACAGTCTCCTTACATTCAACGAGAGATTCACATTGAGGGGACAGGCTGTGGTCATTCCGTCCCCTTCTGCATGGGAATTGGTGGAAATACCTCTTGTGGAAATTTCAGATTTCTTAATTGGCATCTTTTAATTCTCTGGGGAATTTTTTGTCAAATAAATAGTATCGACCATCCCAGAGTACCGGGAGGCCACGAATTAAATTCATCGCCACGACAACCCATACCAATACCATGGTCCACCGTTCCAGAAGATATAAACGTTCCGGAGTAACCATCTTTTCCAATGGATGATTCGGCACCTGGAAGCTCAATACTAACCCCAACAACATAAAAACTACCACTTTTGCTACTCCATAAATTGTTCGACTGGGTCGTGAGGCGGTCAGCATAAATGTTAACCCACTCCGCATCATACTTTTTTCTCCAAAAGGAGTTTTACCCTCTTTTGAATAGGCAACTGTTCTCAAAGTATCGACTAAAAAACTACGACTGATAAATATGATGGGTACCCACAAATTGACTAATCCCAGGGCAGTAAACAGAATCCAGTATACATGTTCGACAATCCGGTCTCCGGTGATATCAAATAAAGCGCCAAAGTCACTGGCCACACCCAGCTTCCGTGCTACAATTCCATCCAGAGCATCCAGATAAATCACAACGAGGGTCAAACCAACCCCTATGATGCGAAAATAAAAATCACCCTGAAAGAGAAAAATAATTCCGAAGGCCATAACAATTCTGGAAAGCGTTATGATGTTGGCGGCCATATCCGTATCCTTTCATTATATAACATTCAAAAATCTTCATCCCTTGAGAAATTTAAATTTTCTGTGTGAAAATCACATTAAAAATGTTAACTTTTGTTAAACTGTGTACTATACACTTATGGATGTCGTAACGGGATTTGCTGGGACTAATAATAGTTTAATTTTTAGTGTTGGAATCCTGAACATTGAAAAGCACCGTGATGGGGGTGAAACAGTTATGGAGCTGTCAAAAAAGCCTGATGAGTGTTATTCTGAGGAACGAAGTGACGAAGAATCTCATGTTTTGCGCATATAAGGGGAGATTCTTCGCTCCGCTCAGAATGACCGGGTGACCTTTTTAGACAGCCCCAATCAATTCTACAATCAACGATTAACGTTACCAGTTCACTTTAGTTTTTTCTTGTGATTAATTGAGTTTTTTAAGCTGGGCGAAACCAGCCCGATGAATGATAAAAACCCGTAACTTGTGGAAATCTTCACGAATCCAATTTAAAAAGACTTAACAGTGAACCAAAACCATGGGGTGGAGTTATGCAAGAACATTTCGTCTCAAAAGTAGCTAAGGAGATTGAGGAGCGGAATAAGATCGACAAATCGCTTTATGAGAAATTCGATGTTAAGCGGGGATTACGGAATGCGGACGGATCGGGAGTGGTTGCCGGATTAACCAAGATTTCCAGCGTCATAGGCTCACGAAAGGAGGACGGCAAACTCATTCCGGTAGATGGTGAATTGAGATATCGGGGCATTGACATCCGGGAAATTGTCAATGGAATCCAGAGCGATCGCCGTCATGGTTTTGCCGAAGTTGCTTATCTGCTTTTAATTGGGAAACTTCCCAATAAGTCAGAATTAAAGGAATTTGAGGAATATCTTTATCCACAGATGTCACTTCCCAAGCGGCTGGTGGCCAATAATATTCTTCAATTTACCAGCCCCCATGTGATGAATGCGCTTCAACGCACAGTGCTCACCCTCTACGCCCTGGA
This sequence comes from Calditrichota bacterium, assembly GCA_003695285.1. Lineage (GTDB taxonomy): Bacteria > Calditrichota > Calditrichia > RBG-13-44-9 > J075 > J075. The sequence goes on along the minus strand of RFIL01000281.1, from coordinate 12,034 downwards.
TGATAATCCCGATGACACCTCCATCCCTAACGTTTTACGTCAATGTCTGGGTTTAATTGCAAAATTTCCGACCATTATCGCCTATTCATTTCGAGCTTTACGCAATAAATTTCATGGGGAAGCTTTGTATATCTCCCCTCCTAAAGATGGTTATGATATCGCTGAAAATTTCCTTCATATGCTACGACCGGACGGACGTTTCAGCGAATTGGAGGCAGAAATTCTAGATCTGGCGCTGGTACTTCATGCGGAACATGGCGGAGGGAACAACTCTTCTTTCACCACCCATGTCGTCACTTCCAGTATGACAGACACCTACGCTGCCATCGGTGCTGCTATCGGCTCATTGAAAGGACCTCTCCATGGGGCTGCCAATTCACAAGTCATGGATATGATGCGCAATATTAAAGAGAATGTTAAAGACTGGACTGACCGGGAAGAAGTCAGTCACTATGTCGCCAAAATCATTCGTAAAGAGGCCTACAACCGCACCGGGCTGGTTTATGGTATGGGACATGCGGTTTATACCAAATCGGACCCGCGGGCTGTTATCCTGAAAGAAAAAGCTCGAGAATTGGCTGAGGATAAAGGTAGAACGGATGAATTCACCCTCTACACTCTTGTCGAAGAGGTAACCCCGGGGTTATTTCAAGAGATTAAAAAATCTGACAAGGTCATTTCTCCCAATGTCGATTTCTTCTCGGGATTCGTTTATGACATGCTGGGCTTCCCGCAGGAGATTTATACCCCCATGTTTGCCATGGCAAGAGTTGTGGGCTGGTCGGCGCATCGAATCGATGAAATCATCAATGGAGGTCGCATCATTCGTCCTGCTTATAAGAGTGTCGCTGAGAGCGCTCATTATGTGCCTCTGGATGAAAGATAATAATTTTCAACTACAACCTTAATACATCAAAAAACCCCCGGCATAAGTAGACGGGGGTTTTTTGTTTAAATGTGTGTTAAAATTTTTTTGCTATCTGGCGACTTCCACCAGTGGTCTTCGTTTACCAGATTTCCCCTTTGGAAAGGAATTAACCACCTTTTCCACTTCTCCATGGGGCACTGAAACAAACGAGAAAGAATCCATCACCTCTACATCATCAATATGGCGGTCATGGATACCGGTATTGCTTTTGATAAACTCAACTAAACGACGTCGGGTAAATCCATTCTTTTTCCCTTTGGCGATAAAAAGCCTGGTCTTCCCGTTTTTCCCATTCCTTTCCCCATGCATCTCTTCCTGGCGGGAATTTTCAAGGGTATCCTGATAACTATGTTTCAACATAGCTGCCACCAGTCGTACCGGATCATTATCCATAACTAACTCTGCGGCCAGATTTAATAAATCTTCGGAAATTTCATTGCTGGCAATTTGTTCAATCTCTAATTTGAGCCGGTGACGTTTTGCTTTCAATACTTCATGCGGTTTCGGAACACGCTCTTTTCTGATCTGAGTTTTAATTTTATTTTGAATATACAGCAATCGGCGGCGTTCCCCTCTTGTAATGAGTGTGATGGCGGTTCCTGCCTTACCGGCTCTACCCGTTCGCCCTATTCGATGAACGTAAGATGCGGAGTCCTGGGGGATTGAATAATTGATGACATGGGTTAAGTTATGAACATCAATCCCACGAGCGGCTACATCTGTGGCCACTAAAATCTGGATTTGTTTCCTTTTTAACCGGGAAAGAATCTTCTCACGCTGAGATTGGGAAATATCACCATGAAGGCCATCCGCCTGGTAACCAAGCTCAATCAACTGGCGGGAGAGCTCATCAACATCAGCTCGAGTTTTACAAAAGACTAATCCATAAAATTCCGGTTCCATATCAATAATCCGGGTCAAAGCCTTCAATTTTTCTCGAGGTGCTACTTCATAATAAATTTGCTCAGTAGAATCTACCGTCTGCACCTTTTTTTGAGTGGCAACAATTTCAAAATCATTCATATGATTTCTGGCAATTGAAATGATTTCCCGGGGCATAGTAGCGGAAAACAGCAATGTTGTCCGAAATGGGTTGGTATGTTCCAGAATCTTTTCCACATCTTCCAGGAATCCCATATTCAACATTTCGTCCGCCTCATCTAAGACAACAAAAGAAAGGTTGGAAAGATCCATCGTTCCCCTACCGAGGTGGTCTAACACACGACCGGGAGTACCTACTACAATATCCACTCCTCGCTTTAATTTCTTAATCTGTAAATCCAGGGATTGGCCACCATAAACAGGGGTAATCGATAATCTTTTTTTACCCAGCAATGAATTTAGTTCCTCTGAAACCTGAAGTGCTAACTCACGAGTAGGAACCAGGATTAGTGCTTGAATCGCTCTGCTGGTCTCATCAAGGTGCTCAATTAAGGGAATTCCGAAGGCAGCCGTTTTACCAGTACCGGTTTGAGCCTGGGCAATCAGATCCTCAGGTGTGGTCAAAAGTCGGGGAATTATTTGTTGTTGGATGGGAGTGGGGTTTGCAAATCCCTTATCCCGCAATGCGTTTAACATGTTCTGGGAAAGCTCCATTTCCGTAAAATTCTCAAATTTCTGCATCATATACTTCTTTCTACTTTAATTTTTAAATAAACCACTTAATCTTTAACAGCTTATCAAGGTAATACATTTTTCGGGAATCTCTCCATACTATTTAAAAAAGTTTGGTTGGCTCGAATATTCCACGCATTTTGTAAAGCGTCACTTCAAAGAACACAGAGAATACGTTCAAACCGTTTAAACCGGGTTCCTCCAGAAAGTTCTGATAAAATCTTAGTGAAATCCAATGCAGCCCCTGTCCCCGGCAATTGCAAGTCTCAATTGCCACCGTTCATCCTCTTTCCTCTGCCTTTCGGTGTCCTGGATGGTTTTGCTGAATGGTTTGCTCATTATTTTTTTTCATTGAAACAGACCCCTTGATTACTTTCGGAGGCAAGTATGTAGCTTTCCTTACATCCGGTATTGCTTAAATTGTTACTTTTGATTACTTTGTCGCTGCAATGAATTCAGGGGAAGGCAAAAATAAACTTTTAAATCCGGAAAAAAGAAACATCCATTCTTGAATACTCAACCATCAACTAAGTGGAGGATATTATGGAGAAGCAGGAGATGAAGCCCTTTGTACCGGATGATACCAATTTAAAAGAGCTTACCATCCGTGCATTGGTGTTGGGCGTTGTAATGGCATTAGTTCTTGGGACGGCAAATGCATATGTGGGAATGAAAGCCGGATTAACCGTTTCAGCCATATTTCCCGCGGCTGTGGTTGCCATGGCAGCATTGCGAGTAGTGGGTGGCACCATTCTGGAAGAAAATTTAGCTCGAACCACTGCCTCAGTGGGAGAAGCGCTGGTTGCCGGGGCAATCTTTACCATCCCGGCTTTTTTAATTACCGGAGTCTGGACAGAACTGGATTATCTGAAAAGCGCCTTGATTATGCTGATAGGAGGATTACTGGGTGTCTTGTTCGTGGTTATACTCAGGCGATCGCTGGTGACGGAAGCTGAGTTACCATTTCCGGAAAGTGTGGCCGCAGCAGAAATTGTCAAAGCCGGGCAGGGAAAAGAAACCGGTGCCAAATACCTGTTCTTCAGTATGGGTATTTCTGCCCTCTGGGAATTATTCAAAAATTCTCGAGGTATTCAGTTTGTTCAGGATTCCGCACGTAAATTTGTTACCATGGCCGATGCCAAGATTGAAATCCTCCATCAAAAACTCACCTACAAAGGAGGGTTTTTCTTTGAGTCCCCGGCAGCAGATCCGATTCTGATGGGAGTCGGTTTTATTGTCGGGTTAAGGGTCTCGGCGGTCTTATTTGCCGGTGCTGTATTAGGTTGGTTATTCCTGGTGCCTGCAGCGGTTTTTTTGAATCCAACCCTCGCCGATTTAGCTGCTAAAGGAGAAAGCTGGCTGGACATTGCCGAAATGGTCTGGCTCCGCCAGATCCGCCCCCTGGCTGTAGGAACCATGATTGTCGCGGCCTTCCACACACTCTATAATATGCGAAATGCTCTCATCACCGGAATCACCAAAGCATTTCATGATCTTTCTCTGGCAAAAGAACATTCGGAAGCAGTGCGACGAATCGAACTGGATCTCGATTTTAAAAAAATTCTTATCACCATCGCCATCATCATGATTCCTCTTTTCTTTCTTTATTACAACTTCAGTGATTCCATCCCCGGGGCCGTAACCCTGACGGTTCTGATGGCTATCCTGGGTTTCTTCTTTGCCGCTGTCGCCGGATACCTGGTAGGTGTCGTCGGTAGTTCCAACAACCCCATCAGTGGGTTAACCCTCTCCTCCTTACTCATCGCGGCTCTGGTGCTGGTGTTTATCGGGGTTACCGGTAACGCCGGGGTGGCAGCCGTTCTGGGAGTAGCCGGTATCGTCTGTTGCACAGCCGGGATTGCTGGTGATATGATGCAGGATCTCAAGGTGGGGCACATCCTGGGAGGAACTCCACGGAAAATGCAAATTGCTGAAATTGTGGGGGTCATTGTTGCTTCACTGTTCTTAGCTTTTCCCATGCAGTGGATGCATAACGCTTATGTGATCGGGAGTGCAAACTTACCTGCACCCCAGGCCGGATTAATGGCATTAATGGCTAAAGGGATTGTTGAAGGTGAAATGGCCTGGGCTCTCGTGATCGCCGGAATGTTTCTAGCTATTGGATTAATCCTGATCAATGCTCCCTCTCCCATGTTGATTGCCGTGGGAATGTATCTTCCCTTTAGCTCCACAGCGGCCATTTTTGTGGGAGGCATCTTTAAATGGATCCATACCAAATTAATGGAAAAGAATGATGCTAGCGAGGAAGAAAAAGCCAAAGCTGAAAATGTAGGGGTATTAATCGCTTCGGGATTAATTGCGGGAGGAGCCTTGATGGCGGTTGCCATCGCGATTTTATTTGGAATTTTGAGTTATTATGGTAGCTCCTTCTCCCTTCGAAACTATGGCCTCGAACACCCTTCCGCCTGGTTGGGCCTCATTGCCTTCATCGGTATTCTGTATCTCCTGGTTTGGGTCCCTATGAAGGCAGCAAAAGAGAATAATCAATCGAGTTAATCACTGACCTATTGAGGCAGGATTGATAAATCTCCTGATAACTATCTTGCTCCACTCGTCTGTCATGGCACAGATGAGTGGAGTTATTTTCCTGACATCGAAGACATGAATTTAAAGAAAAAAGTGTTCCATATTCTTCCCAAATGATTAAATTCCATTGGGAAGGAGCAAGTGGCTAAGTTAAGGTGTCGTTGCTTTACTGAGGGTATTATGGAAATTACTAAAATATTGGTACCGGTGGATTTCAGTGAAAACTCACAGAAAGCTGTAGAATGGGCTTTACTTCTGGGAGAATATTTTAAAGCAGATATCACCCTCATCCATGTATTGCTTTTTTATCAAGAAGATGTCGGGAAAAGCAATCGAATGGAAGCCTTTGAACAGCTGGTTAAAGAAAAAGAGCAAGAGATTCACCGCCAATTGGAAGAACAATCCCGGATTGTCAAACAGGAAAATCTCAACATCAATTCAGTGTTGATGAGAGGTATTTCACCGGCAGACACTTTGCTGGAATTTGTTCATGAGAAAAATTTTGACCTGGTAGTCATGGGCACCCACGGAAAAACCGGTTTACGTCATTTTGTCCAGGGCAGTGTCGCTGAAAAGATGGTAAGGAACTCTCCGGTTCCGGTCCTTACTATTCACCGAACGGTTGAAAACAATGCTATCCACAGAATACTGGTTCCTGTAGACTTTTCTATCTATTCCACTGAGGCGCTGATGTGGGCAAACGAAATTGCCGTTCGTTACCAGGCAAAACTGGTATTACTCCACGTTATCGAACGAGAAGTCTACCCTTCATTTTATACTGAAGAGGCAGAGCTACCACCGGTTGATGAGAATCTCCATTCTCTGGCCCGAGAACAACTCAGAGAATTTGTATCGGACTTTGTTGACGAATCCGCCATTGAGGAGATTGTGGTTCGGGAAGGCCCGGCTCATAAAGAAATTGTGGATTTTGTTAAAGAAAAAGATATTGACCTCCTGGTAATTGCCACCCACGGTTTGACCGGACTGGAATATTTATTAATGGGAAGCACAGCCGAAAAAGTGATTCGATGGGCAACCTGTCCGGTTCTCACCGTTAAACGAACAACCAGATTTCAATAAACATTTGATCGCTCTCCGACAATCGTTACACCTAACAATCTCCCTTCTGGATGAGCCCCGGCACTCAAAAATATTTTTCCCAATTCGCATTTTCTTTTTGTATATTGTCTAATACCTGTGATTCAGAAGGAACCAGAGATAATTCGGATACTAAGTTTTTTTAAAGAAAATTAAATTTAGAGACCTGAAAACGGAATGTGGAAAATCTTGTGTTGGGAACTTCGTAGAAGGTCATCCGCTTCTAATTACAAAGAGATGAGTTCCATAATAAGTAATATTTTGGGGAATAATTAAGTAAACATCAAGCTGGAAATACCATGACAGACGAGAGTAATTTAAATCAGAATGACAGAAGTCATCAACCTGATGAAAATGTTTCCTCCGGCGATACGGGGACACCACCAGAAATTGAGTCGCAAATCAACGCTCGCAGTAAAATCATTGAAATTCTTACCCGGGTGGATACTCGACAGGCTTATACCGATAAGCTTCTGGAGCGTGAAATTGATGAATTTAATGAAAATGACCGGGCTCTGATTACCGAGGTTGTCAATGGTGTCTTGCGCTGGAGATATAAACTGGACTGGATCATCCGCCAATTATACGTGGGAGAATTCGAAACCCTTATCCCGGATGTAAAGAACAATCTGCGCTCATCCATCTACCAATTAATTTTCCTGGACAAAATTCCTCCTTATGCCGTTCTAAACGAGGCGGTGGAAATTTCCAAAAATCGTTATAATCAAAAGACGGCAAATCTGGTGAATGCAATATTAAGGAATTACCTTCGTCAGCAAAAAAAGCTGGAATTCATGGAATTGGAGCTGGATTATCTGGAGCGGCTGGCAGTCACTTATTCTCATCCCTTCTGGCTGATCCAGCGCTGGATAGAACAATGGGGTATTGACGAAACTATTCTCCTTTGCAAAGCAAACAATGAGCGTCCCCGGCTTTCCGTTCGCTTAAACCATTTACTGATTAACAAAGATGAATTTTTCAAAACCCTTGATGAACATCAGATTCCCTATGAAGTGCATCCGGATTTTCCAGAATTTGTGTGGATAGATGATTTTTCGGAGTTCCGAAAACTGGATTTTCTAAAAAAAGGGTGGGTTTCTGTGCAGGATGTTAGCACGGGTATCCCGGTTCGCTTGTTAGATCCCCGACCGGGAGAAATGGTTCTTGATATGTGTGCTGCCCCCGGAGGAAAAGCCGGATATATCGGAGAAAAAATGCAAAATCAGGGTGTTTTTCTGGCCCTGGAAAAACATCCCAATCGTGCACGCCTCCTTCAGGATAACCTGACACGTCTTGGGGTGGAAAATGCAATCGTGGTTACGGCTGACGCTTTGCATATCCCTTCCGACAAGGAGTTTGACAAAATTCTACTCGATGCTCCCTGTACCGGATTCGGGGTGTTAAATAAACGTGTCGATCTTAAATGGAAACGAACCCTGAATGATATTAAGAACATGCACGATCTGCAGCTCCAACTGCTGGAATCTGCGGCCAAATCATTAAAAGTAGGGGGCGTTTTGGTCTATAGCACCTGTACAATTGATGTGGAGGAAAATGAACAGGTGGTTAAAACATTCTTGGAACGGTTTCCGGATTTCATTCAAGACAAACTCACCAATGACCTCCCCTCAGGATATCTCTGGGAAAATGACGCGGTAAGAACCTTTCCCCATCGCCATCACTGTGATGGCAGTTTTGCAGTAAGATTAAGAAAAGTTGCTCGATGATAGTGGTTAATTCTGACAGGCGTTGATGAAAGAAAAACATATCATTGTACCCCGTAGCGCACGATTTTATACCTCAGGTGATATCACCCCTGATATTGATGAAATCTGGTTTGTACTTCACGGTTATGGCCAACTGGCAAAATACTTCATCAAACATTTTAAAGGGATTGTTACCCCTCAACGGCTCATCGTTGCACCCGAAGCCCTGTCCCGGTTCTACCTGGATGATGATCATCAACGGGTTGGAGCAACATGGATGACCCGCGAAGACCGGAATGTGGAAATGGAGGATTACATCAAATATCTGGATATCCTTTATTCCTACATCCAGAAAAAAATAACGACTCCCTTCAAGCTGGTGGTACTGGGATTTTCTCAGGGAACCTCCACAGCCATGCGCTGGATAACCCGGGGGAAACCATCACCAGAGCTCGTCATCCTGTGGGCAGGTGAAATACCTTCGGAAATCGACCTGACTCAACTTCAACCATTATTCCAGAAAAGACCACTTCAATTAGTTCTGGGGAAAAAGGATGAATTTATCCCCACCTCTCGATTAACCCGTGAGGAGAAAAGATTACAGGATAGCGGAATTTCTTATCAAATTCATTTCTTTGATGGTGGACATCGCATCGACCCGCCTCTCCTGAAAAAATTATCCACGCTCCTCTCTGAATTGAAATGATATCCATCTCATGGAATTGGAATTCTTCAATTAAAGTTTCCGGTTATAAATTTTCCGTTCTTTGTTTATATTTCCCCTGAGCTTATATTTTTTTTCCAGGTGAGAGCTTCTTACCAAACTTAATGGATGAAATGGATCGGAGTCGTGTTTGAATATTGGTTGGTTGTAGAGCGGGCAATAAGAAAGAATATTTGGTTGATTCAATCACCAGCCCCTTACCAACAGAATATCCCTCATCGAGTTTGAAATGAACACTCGAATAGTGACTCTGTCTCTTTGAAAATGCCCAACTGAAAATAAATGCTGAAAAAGGAAAAACAGATTTCTCTACCGCTGTAATGTATATCTTAAAATGGTGTGATCCGGGATTCAAAAAAGAGATGAAACAATCATTTATTTTATTCCTCATACTATTTGCAAGTTTTCATGGCTCGGATGCGTTGGGAGAGGAAAAGATAGATTCCACCGCCACACTCTCCATATCTCGACCGGGTATTTTGACCTTAGAAGAAAACAATTTTTTCCGCGCTGATTTTTTCCCCCTTTCTCTGGCCCAGAGGGGAAGACTTTCCACAACCGCTTATCGGGGAATGCCGCCCGGGTTTAAAAAATATTATGTTGCCGGTAATCCCTTTAAAAATCCTTTCTCGGGTTTCTGGAATGAACAATGGTTGCCTTATTATGCTGTGGATAGTGAAACAGCTATCCTGCCCGGCGCCTCTCAGAAACTTTCCCCTCTGCTGGCACTCTCTGACCACCCCATCACTCGGATTGTTTTCTCTCAGGATTATGTGTTAAATCTCTCCTTTGTGGATATCAACTTTTATCAGCAGCTCAACAGGAAAAATTTTATTCACCTTTCCGGTTCAAACTTTTTAAGCGATGGTTCTTTACCTTCTGACTTCTCCAAATTACAGGTGACAACCTATCGCACCCAATTACACTGGCAAATTTTAAATCAGGTATCCCTGGATTTGTTTTACTGGCAAATACGCCATCGCTTTAATATGGAACCTCAAACCGGCAGTGCCTTCCGGGACAAATTTAAGCAGGTGGGTCACCTCTTATGGAGTCAAATTGGGATTCAACTAAGTGAAAACGATTCCCTGTTGATAATCCCCGGGATTAAAAACATTGAAGACCGTTACGCCTTCGGGCAGGATTTTCAACGCGATAACCGATACCGAATCCTTCATCTGACGGGGGAGTATGACCATCGATTTTCAAAGGTCCATCTTGGAATCTCCGGAGAAACCGCTTTACTGAGAAACAAAGCTTCACGGTTCTGGTCCGATTATTCGGAAGGGGAAGGCTCGATAACCGGACACTTGGAACTGAAACATCCCACGACCCATTTTGAATCCCAACTGGGTGTTTTCCACCATAGTGAACTGGGCTCTGCCCTGACTGGAGAATTTAAATTGGCTGTTCTCAAAAACAACCGGATAAATGGGGGAATTGCTGGTTATTCAACCGTAGAAGCTCCACCAATTCTCTGGCGAACTCTTACCCATGATTCCATCCCGGCTTATACGAACTCCCGGTTGATGCGGAAAGAGGAAGTGGCCCTCTCCATCCACTGGAGCCCCTCCCAGCATCTCGTTTTCTCCATCGAACCGTTTGTATTAAGAATGAACAACTACCCCATCTATAAGCCTCTCACCAATAGCTGGAACACGATGAGATTGGAGAATCGAGGTCTTCGCTTGAAGGGAAGTTTGCTGGGTAAACATCTTGCCCTGGAAAACGATTTTACCTACAATGCTGATTATCGTAAAGTATATGCACCTCAAATCAATAATATTACCACCCTCAAGATTGCAATGAATCTCTTTGGTGAAATTCCTGTCGATGGGATATTTACCTGGCATTATCTCGGATATTTTCATTTGATTGGTTTTCATCGCTTGCTGTATTCATACCGTATCACTGAACTGGAAACGGGTCCCTATTATCTGGCAGATCTCCGATTTCAAATCCATTTTAAAAAAGCACTCCTCTTTTTCATCTGGGAGAATTTACTATCCCAGGACTATAGTCTGATTCAGGGCACCGGAGAGGAGTTACTTGTATTTCGTCTGGGAGTCGATTGGCTTCTCTTTGACTGATGAAGGCCTGATAAATTTTAAAGCAAAAATTCTTAATGTTGATATCAGAAGAAAGCTCCTTCATCAAGTGATTTGGTATCTCCCGGGGAAGATGCTAAATTTATTTTTAAACGGGGTAAACACAAAGCAGGTGGTGTTGCTTATGGTGGAACAACATTACTTAAACAATACCTGGATAGAAATCTCCGAATCCGCCTATGAACACAATCTGAAATTTTTTCGAAAACTCATCGGTGAAAAAACTGAGTTATCGGTAGTGGTGAAAGCCAATGCCTATGGTCATGGATGGCAGTCCATTGCTCGTCTGGCGATGAAACATGGCGCCGATTCCTTCTGTGTGCATTCCATTGATGAAGCATTACGATTGCGAAGAGCCGGGTTTCACCAGCCCATTTTAATAATGGGGCACATTCCCCTGAATCGCCTGGAAGAAGCCGTGCAGGAAAAATTTCGTATTGTGGTTTTCAACCGGGAGACCGTAGAGCGTTTGGATCAAATCACCACACGACTCTCAGCCCTGGCACGAATCCATCTTAAACTGGAGACCGGTACCTACCGTCAGGGGATTGACGCCAGTGAGTTGGACTGGTATATCACCAAATTAAAAAATACCCCGCGGGTTGTTCTGGAAGCGGTTTATACTCACTTTGCCAATATAGAAGACACCACTAATCATGACTATGCCAATTTTCAGAAATACACCTTTAATCAGATGGTAAAAATCATCAAAGATTCCGGGTTCCCCATTTTAAAGCGACATATCGCCTGTACCGCTGCGATACTGCTTTTTCCCGATACTCACATGGACATGGTCCGACTGGGGATCGGACAATATGGATTGTGGCCCTCGCGAGAAACCTTTGAATCCTACAAAAAGAATGGTGAAAAAAATGGCGAAAAACTGCTCTTACCAGTACTCACCTGGAAAGCCCGAATCACTCAGTTAAAATGGGTGGATGCCGAACACACCATTGGTTATGGGAGAACCTTTAAGACAACCCGAAAAACTCGCATTGCGGTAATCCCGGTGGGCTATTCCGACGGATATGATCGAGGATTGTCCAATCAGGGGTATGTGCTGGTACACGGCAAACGGGCGCCGGTACGAGGAAGGGTGTGCATGAATTTGATGATGGTAGATGTCACCGATATCCCAAAGGTCAAACTGGAGGATGAGGTGGTTCTCATTGGAAACCAGGGAAAAGAACAAATTACCGCCGATGAGCTGGCAAACTGGAGTGGAACCATTAATTATGAGATTGTTTCCCGGATTAATAGTGATATTCCGAGGATTATTGTTAAGTAACCTTCAGCAAGTGTTGATGTT
>RFIL01000280.1 GCA_003695285.1 Calditrichota bacterium | reverse complement strand
TCTGGGAATTAAGGGAAGTGATATCCCAGGGAGGAACCCACCCAGCTTTTATTCCGATTGTAATCCACTCCCATCATCTTGCCTTTGCTGATACGCACCAGATTATTAACCAGCATTGGAGCGTCATCCCAGATGAACATCATTCGAATCTCTGCCTTAGCTAACTCATCCGGAGTTTTTAAAAAAGGAGCATATTCAATCTTCTTTTGAAGGATATAGTTTTCCTTATCAGGGAGATTCTCTAACAACTCAGGGGTAACGTCAATTTCAACCCCATGACCGGCAAAAGAAAATAGCGGTTTCAAAACATAATTTTCCAGATCCCCGGGATATTCGGATAAATCTTTTAAAAAATAGCAGGGTGGGCAATAGGGACTGTCAATTAAAGGGAGAGTATATTTGCTGATTTTAAAAAACCAGTTGGGATGCCCCACCCAGACCACATCCAGATCGGCATGAATATCGAAGCCACATTGCACATTTTTCCGGATGAGTTCATCAAAAATAAAACGATAGTAGATTCGTTCGACCGGAATTTCCCTCCTCCCCTGACGATAGAACAACCGATCCCCTTTCTGGTATAAATCTGTGATGCACACCTGGGGAATACCATAATACTCCTCAGTGATAAAAAAATCGATTCGGGTCTTTTGTTTCTCCGGTTCCAACTCCAATAGAATCACATTCTCCGGGTCACTATCTCCCAGCAGAACTTTTCCAAAAACCTTTTTGTAGCTCTGGGAATCCAGTCCGCTAAAAAAGGGGGTGAGGGGTTCCGGGATATCAAAATATTTGCGAATCTGAGAATCAAGATAATGCTGGAAAGCATACAGCGAGGGGAAACCTTGCAATTCGATTAATTGGGGAGAATATTCCCCCTTTTCATCTTTACAGATGGCAAAATCCAGTTGCAGGAAGGTGGTATGTTCATCTTCATTGGCGACTTCTAATTCGGGAGGGATGGCATTTTTAACTTTTTCACGGTAATCTTTAGCCATTAAAACCTTTAAGATATCCGAACAGGCGATATTCAACCGCTGGATAAATTCATTGGTTAGAAAAATGGGGGTTTCAGCAACACGAAATACCAGGCTGTTTTTATACTTTGAATTGATTTCATTTACCATCGCCTCATAAGCATGGGGATCAAATCGAGCATTGAATGCTTCACGTATTTCCGGGATCATAATCTACCTTTGTTAAACACCTTCCAATTCTAATCCTTCATGAGTTTCCTGAATAATGTAATCCACGACCTTTTTCAAATCATTTGTCTGTTCCCATACGGCCAGCTGTCGGTCTGCTCCGGAGCCTTCTTCCAGGATGCGTTTCACATAATACACTTCTTCTCGATTGTCGAGGTCATCCAGAACATCATCCACAAATTCCAGAAGTTCATCCATGAGTTGGGGGAACTCAACTTCTTCTTGCTTTCCAAAATCAATCAGTTTTCCTTCGATACCATATCGGGACGCTCGCCATTTATTTTCATTAATCAATGCCCGACGATAGAGACGGAAACCCAGATTCTGTTTAATCAGCTTGTAAAGTTTGGCAACGATAGCCTGAAAGAGAGCGGCAATACAAAGCGTCTCCTCAGCCCGCATCGGGATATCACAAATACGAAACTCAAGGGTATCAAAATAGGGATGCAATCGAATATCCCACCAGATTTTTTTGGCATCATCAATACAATTGGTTTTCACCAGAATCTTCAGGAAATTTTCATACTCAGCCAGACTGTTGAAATAATCCGGGATACCGGTTCGGGGGAAGCGATCGAACACTTTCACCCGGTAGGATTTAAATCCGGTATTGCGCCCTACCCAGAAGGGAGAGTTGGTGGAGAGAGCCAGAATATGGGGAACGAAATAGCGTGCAGCGTTCATAATGTGAATTCCAACCTCCCGGTTATCAATCCCCACATGCACATGTAATCCGAAGATCAGATTGGCTCTGGCGACCATCTGCATATCCTGAACGATGACTTTGTAGCGCGGATTGGGGGTGATCAGCTGGTCTTTCCAGTGCGAAAAGGGGTGGGTTCCTGCAGCGGCTATCCGCATACCGGACTCCATGGCTGCCAGCGCCAGCTCCCGTCGGAGATGTAATAAATCCTCCCGGGCTTCCTTGATGTTTTCACAAACGTGGGTCCCGATTTCCACCACCGATTGATGCAATTCAGGTTTAAGTTGTTCTGCCAGCTCGGGTTCTCTGGTATGTTTAATGATTTGCAAAATATGGGAACGCAGTTCCCGGGATTGAGGATCAACAATCTGAAATTCTTCCTCAATACCGACCGTAAACAATTTTTTGTCACTCATCCAACCGTCTCACTTTTTTAAATGCGCTTGAATAATTCTCTTATTAACCCGTTTATTTTTTACAGCGGAAGTGATAAAACTTCCCCAGGTTAAATTTATCGCACCTTCTTTGTGGGCTTTGGCATGTCGGATTGCCATGTTGGCAGCAGCTTCTACTACCCAATTAAAATTTTCTTCCCCAACAGAATAATAATCTGCATCCGGAGCAGGATTTCCGAAATCAATAGCATAGGGAACACCATCTCGTATTGCTAACTCCACTGTATTGAAATCATAACCAAGCCCCACACACAACTTTAGCACGGCCTCTTCCATCTTTGCTTTGAGTTTCGCTTCTACCGGTTTCGGATTTTTTACATATTGTAAATGGTAGGGCTGACGAGGATCATATTCCATCAACCGAACCTCCCTGCGATCAATACAATAACAGCGATAGTAGTCGGTAAACTGAATTTCCTCCTGTAACATCATAACCAGTGTACCCGTTTGATCGTATTTTTCAAAAAACTCCTCGGGATTATGAACTTTGTAGACATTTTTCCAGCCACCACCAGAAAATGGTTTAAAAAAAGCCGGGAATCCAACATAGTTGAAAATGGCATCCCAATCCAGTGGATAGGCTAAATTGCGCATTGACATTTCATCAGTGTCAGGAGGGTGTTCTTTGGAAGGAAGTAGGACCGTCTTGGGCACTGCAACCCCAACCATCGTGGCCAGGGCATTATTAAAAAATTTATCATCAGCGCTCCACCAAAAAGGGTTGTTGATGACATCCACCCCCGCTGAGGCGGCATTTTTTAGATACCCACGATAAAAGGGAATATCCTGTGATATCCGATCAATAATGACGGCATAGTCATCACAAATTCCCTGGATAACTTTATCAATTTTTACAAATTCAGCGCTGATACCATCTTCCTTCTTACTATTTACCCGTTCTACAAAGGCATGGGGAAACGTATTTTCACGACCAAACAAAATACCAATTTTCTTCATCCTTAATTTTTACTCCTGTACGTTAAATGAATTGAGTATTGAAAGACCCCAAAAAGTCTTGACGATTATATTTCTTAAAATTCCGCTTAAACATATTATGAGGGAGGATAGTTATTCTCTTACAACGCTTCCTACTTATTAAATTACTTACTTTAAATTTACAATTGGTTCAATGAGTTTACATCCGGTGAAGAATTATTTAATTTGTAATGTTACCATTAGGCTTATATTATAAAAAGAATTACCTAAAAAACAATTTATTTTTTGGGAGAATGTAAAATCTTTTCTCTTTCATGCGATATTTCATTCCTTTTCATCAGAACAAAAACAAACCTTCTTATTAAAAAATTTCCGCAAATTTTAACAAACTATTCTTTTTGCAGTGGAATCCGTTTAAATTAGGAGTCTGTTAACGGTAAATGTTGACCGTTTTAAAATGTATTAGACAATATTCTCAAATAGGAATAACATCGTGGATACACCCGACAATCATACGATTGAACAGGAAAGTACCGAAGAAGAAATGACTTTCCTGGATCATCTGGAAGAGTTGAGATGGACCATACTCCGCTCCCTGATTGCTCTTTTTGTAGGGATGATTCTTTGTTTTATTGTAGCTAATTACATACTGGCCATTCTGACACTTCCTGCAGAGCACTTAGATCCCCCCCTCACCTTACAGGTTTTAAAAGTTCAGGGGATGTTCACCGTTTATCTGGAGATTGGTTTTTTCGGGGGAATGATATTGGCCCTTCCCTATATTTTGTTTGAGATATGGAAATTCATTCGTCCGGGATTGATGCCCGAGGAACGCCGGTTTGTGGTGCCCTTAATTCTTTCCGCCACCATTCTCTTTTGCTCCGGGGTGGCGTTTGCTTATTTCGTGATACTTCCCTTTGCGCTGAAATTTTTCATTGGGCTGGCGCCAGAGGAGATTAGTGCCAATATCGCTATTGATTTCTATATTGGATTTGCTATTCGCCTGATGGCAATTTTTGGAATCATCTTTGAGCTCCCGGTGCTCAGTTTTTTCCTGGGTAAGATGGGGCTGATATCCGCTAACCTGATGAAAAAATATCGCCGACATGCTGTGGTCATCATATTCTTCCTGGCTGCGGTGCTCACTCCTCCGGATCCGATCACTCAAATCCTGCTCGGGGTTCCATTGGTTTTATTGTATGAAGCATCCATCTTTATTGTCAAATTGGTGGAAAAAAAGCGCGACGAACGGTTGGCAGAGGAAGAAACCGAATCTGTCTCCCCGGAGGAGACTGGCGGGATGAGTAATGATTAAACAAGATATTTTTATTGAGAAAAACATAGAGTTGGGAATGAAAAACACCTTACACAAAATATTTCATCCCATTGAGGATGATTTAAAAGCATTTGATACCCACTTTAAAGAAATCATGAGTTCAGACATCCGTCTGGTGGATGAGGTCGCTAAATATCTGGTAAAGCACAAGGGGAAACAATTTCGTCCGGCGCTGCTTCTGGTCTCAGCCCGTAGTGTGGGTGAACCCAATAGAGATACCTACGTCACAGCTGCGGTGGTAGAATTATTGCATACGGCAACCCTGATTCATGATGATGTTATCGATGATGCGGAACTGCGCCGCGGATTTTTAACCATCCACAAAATCTGGAAAAATAAAATCGCCATACTGATGGGAGACTATCTCCTTGCCAAATCTTTGATTGCAGCGACTGAGACTGGAAGTTTGGACATCATGAACACCGTGGCCACCGTTGCCAAACGATTGATCAAGGGTGAGATTTTTGAAATCCAGAAGGCACGTAAGCTGGATATCACCGAAGAGGATTATTTTCGAATGATTGCTGATAAAACCGCCTCACTGATTTCTGCCTGTTGTGAATTGGGAGCATTGACGGTTCATGCGACGGATGAACAAAGGGAAGCCCTGCGACAATTCGGGGAATATCTGGGAATCGCTTTTCAAATCAAAGACGATTTACTGGATTATGAAAGTAATAGCGGAATCCTGGGAAAACCAGCGCTGGCCGATTTGAAAGATAAGAAAATCACCCTTCCGCTCCTCTATGCTTTTCAAAGCAGTCCCGAAGAACAACGAAAAAAAATTGTCAAAATGATCCGCAATGGAAAGGTCAAAAAGGAAGTGGATTATATCCTGAAATTTGTGGATGACCACCAGGGATTACAAAAAGCCAGGGAAAAAGCGGAAGACATCAAAAATCGGGCAATTGAAAGCCTCTCTATCTTACCCGATTCACCGGCCAAAAATGTTCTGGAAACACTGGCAGATTTCGTGATAAATCGAAAAAACTAAGTAATCCCGAAAATAAGACTCTGAAATAAAATGTACTTGTTAATTTCTACTTTTCAAACGTTCAATGGAATGAGCGAGGTAATTGTGTGGGGATACCTCCTCTGCTTTACTAAGTTCTGTAACTCTGTTAATCAGCCAAATCTCCGTTTGGGATGAGATGTTTCCCGATGCACAAAATCCGGATTTAAAGAACTTGCGACTTAAGCAGCACCATACCATTTAACCCCGTCACAGGTGTGTTGATGATGCGTTTTGTAAAAAAATTTTTGTTGATCACCTTCTTCCTGGGGGGATTATTTCGATGTCAGCATGACCAACAACCGGTTTCCCGCACTGAATTTCTTCTGGGCACTTATGTCACCATCACCAGTTACGATATTGCTTCCGAAATCCCCCCTGAACAAGCTATCGATTCCGCCTTTGCAGCAATTCGGTTGATTGAAAAAGTGAGCAACCCCTTCGACACATCTTCTATTGTTACTCAATTAAATCTCCGTTCCGCTCAAGAGCGCAAGATGCGTTTACCTTCGGTGTTAGCCGAATTGGTTCAACGGAGCATGGAAATTTCCCGCCAGACCCAGGGACAGTTTGATTTCACCCTCTGGCCTGTGTACAAACTCTGGCATTTTGGAACTGATAGTGCGACCGTTCCTCCCGAAAACCAGATCACAGAGGCATTGCTTCGGGTCGGATGGGAACGGGTCCACTTTTCTCCCCCGGATTCAATTGTATTGCAGCCCGGAGTAGAGCTGGATTTCGGAGGAATCCATAAAGGATTTGCGGTGGAAAAGGCTCGTCTCGTTTTAAAGAAAATGGGGTTACAAAATTTTATCATAGATGCCGGGGGTAATTTAGCGATTGAGTGGCATCGACCGGATTCGGTGCGAGTATTCGTCAGACATCCTCGTCAGGAAGGAAAATTCATCGGTATGTTCCCGATTTATGAAAGCTGTGGAATCGCAACCTCCGGAGATTACCAATTTTATTTTATGCAAAATGGGAAACGCTACCATCACATCCTAAATCCACAGACGGGTTATCCCGCAGAGGGTGTGGTGAGTGTGAGCATTGTTGCTCCCAATGCTATTCTGGCTGATGGTTTTTCCACAGCTGTTTTTGTGATGGGAAAATTAAAAGGGATGGCTTTTATCGAATCTCACCCGGAATTGGAAGGACTCATCATTTTCGAGGATGGGGGAAAAGGATTGCAAACCCAACTTTCTACCGGACTTCGAACAATTTTCAAGCAGACCAATTATGCAACGGAAACTCCCTGAGCAAATAAAAAAAATACTGATCATCCGCTTCAGCTCCATTGGCGATATCATTCTAACCACCCCACTCATCCGCCAGTTGCGTAACAAATT
>RFIL01000279.1 GCA_003695285.1 Calditrichota bacterium | reverse complement strand
TTCTGGAAACCAGATCCAGTAAACGTGCCGAGACATAAATGGCATCATCATATCCATAAAAGTTCTCATTGAAAAAGAGATGGCCGCTCATTTCCCCTCCAGCCGGGGCATTGGTTTCTTTCATCTTTTTCTTTAACAGAGAATGACCGGTTTTCCACATGATAGGTTTGCCGCCTGCAGCTTTAATCGTTTCCGGGAGTGCTTGCGAACATTTTACATCAAAAACAATTGGGGCGCCAGGATGACGTTGCAAGACATCGCGGGCAAAAATAAGAACCAGCTTATCTCCCCAGATGATATTGCCATTTTCATCAACAACCCCAATCCGGTCCGCATCTCCATCGTAACCAATACCAAGTTCAGCACCGGTTTCTTTGACTTTGTGAATGAGATCCTGGATATATTCCACCACAGTGGGATCCGGATGATGATTAGGGAAACGCCCATCCGGTTCACAATATAAAAATGTGGCATCTACCCCTAACTTTTCCATTAATTGCTTACAGACCAGGGAAGCTGCTCCATTCCCACAGTCAACTACTACTTTTACGGGTCGTTGAATGTTGACTCGATTACTATAATCCTCTATGTATTCCGGGATGATGTCATACGAATCGATGGAGCCCTTCCCGCTGGCAAAATCACCTTTTTCGATGATTTCCCGGATGGCTTGTATCTCCTGTCCATACACCGGAGCAGTGCCCAGAGAAATCTTGAACCCATTAAATTCAGGTGGATTATGTGAACCGGTAATCATCACTCCACCCTGTACATCAAGCTTGTGAAGAGAAAAATATTGTGCTCCGGTGGGAACATTGCCCAGGTCAATAATATCAACACCGGTTGAGGTGATACCTTTGCTCAACACTTCTTTTAAGTGATTGGTGGATAACCGAACGTCTCCACCGACAGAGATTCGGCTTACACCATGTGCTTTAAAGTATGTTCCAAGTCCTTTACCTAATAATTCCACCACATCATCGGTTAAATCTTTCTCAACCACCCCACGGATATCATATTCTCGAAAAATGTAAGGGTTAATCGCCGCCATGAGCCCATCTCCTTTGTTTAAGTGTCTACTGCAGATTTATTTCATTTCATATCTTCGCTTTTTGGGTAGGCAAATTTAGAATAACATCGGAAATGTATCAAGTTATTTATCGGAAGTTTTGGATAGGAAGGGTTCATCAGTTATCTGAAAATTTTATGATTAAAAATCAAAATTGGGCAAATTTTTGTTTGCGATTTTTCAAAACTCTTTTTATGTTAAGCAAAATTTAAAGGAGAGAAGAGTGGTTTTATCATACTTTACCCGTGTTAACAATCTGTGGTGGTGGCGGATACTATCCGGCGACGGGTGAAGTATGACTGATATGTGAAATTCAACATTTTATTTAATTGGATAAACCCGTTGCCGTACCTGGTGACGGGTTTTTTGTTTTTAAACCATCAATTAATCGGAGGTCATCATGGATCGTAAGATTTTGTTAAGCGAGCAGGATATTCCCACGTATTATTACAATTTACTGGCGGATTTACCCTCACCGATGGATCCCCCCCTGCATCCGGGTACCAAACAACCCATTACACCGGATGACATGCTACCATTGTTTCCCATGTCATTAATTGAACAGGAGATGTCCGCACAGCCTGAGATCCCCATCCCGGAGGAAGTTCGCGAAGCGTACCTGATTTATCGCCCAACACCGGTTATTCGCGCCTTTGGACTGGAGAAAGCACTTCAGACTCCGGCCAAAATTTATTATAAATATGAAGGGGTTTCTCCCACAGGTAGTCATAAACCCAATACAGCAATTGCCCAGGCCTTTTATAACAAAGTGAACGGTACCAAAAAGCTGGTAACCGAGACCGGTGCCGGTCAATGGGGAAGTTCATTAGCTTTTGCCTGCCACATCTTCGGGCTGGAATGTACGGTGTATATGGTACGGGTGAGTTATGAGCAGAAACCTTATCGAAAAACGGTAATGAATCTATTTGGTGCGGAAATATTTGCTTCCCCATCAAACCGTACTGAAGCAGGAAGAAAGATTCTGGAAAAAGATCCCGATTGCCCCGGTAGCCTTGGGATAGCGATTTCAGAAGCCATTGAAGAAGCACTACAGGATGAGAACACAAAATATTCTCTGGGTAGTGTTCTTAATCATGTTTTACTCCATCAGACCGTGATAGGGTTGGAGGCGCAGAAACAAATGCAAATCGCTGGAGATTATCCCGATGTTATCATTGGCTGTCATGGGGGAGGGAGTAATTTTGCCGGGCTTACTTTTCCTTTTATCAGAGATAAAATCAATGGGAGGGAGGTAAAAATTGTTGCCGCCGAACCCATTTCCTGTCCGACATTGACACAAGGAACAATATCCTATGATTTTGGAGATACGGCTGGATTCACCCCCTTGTTAAAAATGCACACCCTCGGGCATGATTTTATCCCCCCAACCATTCATGCAGGTGGCTTACGGTACCATGGTGCAGCTCCTATGGTGAGCAAACTATTGGAATTGGGTTTAATTGAGGCCCGGGCGTTTCCACAAAATGAAATATTTTCCGGCTCAACCCTTTTTGCCCGGACTGAAGGTATCATCCCGGCTCCGGAATCAGCGCATGCCGTTCAGGCTGCTATTGCCGAAGCGGTATCGGCAAAAGAAGAAGGAGTAGAGAAAACCATCCTTTTCAACCTCTCCGGACATGGATTACTGGACTTATCCGCCTATGAAGCATTTCTAAATGGAAAACTGGTAGAGGAAAAACAGTTCAGCCAATCCCAATCTGCCTGAGCCAGGTGGACGTGTGGAGATTGGTCTCCGGCTTCCAATCTCCACACTTGCTTAAATCTTTTTTCTGGATACCTTCATTTTTTTCGATTACCTTTCTCTCATGAAAAAACAGATATGGGACCTCGATACCATCAAAAAATTGCAACAGAACTTATTATCGTGGTATCAACAAAATAAACGTCAGTTACTCTGGCGAGAAAAGAACAACCCATATTTGATTTGGGTGGCTGAGGTGATGTTGCAACAAACTCAGGTATCAACTGCTGAACCATATTATAGAAGATTTATCCAGCGATTTCCAACCGTCGAACGATTAGCCAGTGCTCATCTGGATGAGGTTTTAAAATTGTGGGAAGGGTTAGGCTATTATGCCCGGGCAAGGAATCTCCATAAAGCAGCGAAAATTGTGTTGGATGAATATCAAGGGAATGTTCCTGATGATTACCATTCTTTCAAAACTCTGCCCGGGGTTGGTGATTATATTGCTTCAGCAGTAATGAGTATTTCCTTTGGTCAACCTTACGCAGTGGTGGATGGGAACGTTAAACGCGTACTGTCACGGTTAGGAACTCTTCCCTTTCCGGTAAATGACACCCGATTTACAAAACAATATCAACAAATCGCAGATCAATTATTGGAGCGGAATCATCCGGGAGAATATAATCAGGCTATCATGGAGTTGGGAGCTTTGATCTGTCGACCACAGAAGCCATTATGTGAAGAGTGTCCGGTAAATGAACTCTGTGTTTCATTTTTAACAAACAGACAAACTGAATTTCCAAAAAGGAAACAAAAGGCAAAAATCCCAACTCAAAAAGTTTCTGTGGGTGTTGTATTAAAAGAAGGGAAGGTCTTAATCACCCGACGTAAAGAAAATGGCCTTTTAGGAGGGTTGTGGGAATTCCCCGGAGGAAAAATTAAGGTTGGGGAAACTTCAGAGGATGCCTGTATTAGAGAAATTAAGGAAGAAGTCGATCTGGAAGTAGACATCATCAGCCATTTAAAAAGAATCTATCATACTTATTCGCATTTTAAACTGATCATGGATGTCTATCTCTGTGAATATAAAAGTGGTGATGTAATGTTGTCAGGAGCAACTGAGTATCGATGGATTCATCCCAATGAAATTCATAAATATCCTTTTCCGAAAGCCAATATTAAATTTTTTGATGTATTGGAAGATGCTATACCTCGACTAAATGAGCAAAGCTAAGTTCAGATTTTACTAATTTGTTTTAACTTCGGATGGTAAATTGAGAGGGATTTCAAAATTTAATTTATTTCTGATCAAACCAAAAAAAATTTACTGAAAATTGACACAATCAATGTAATGCCCCTCTTTTAGAAAATCGATAATAACCGATATCAATAGAGAATATGAGGATGTTTCAATGAGGAAAATTCTGGTAGCCTTTTTTTGTCTGAGTGTTCTGTTAATTGTTAATGTATATCCCCAGGCAAGAGTTTCTGCACGATTGCAAAGGATGTTGCAGGAAGCTGAACAGGCAAATACCCCCATTCGGGTTCTGGTGATGCTGACTGAAAAGGTGGATATCTCCAGACTTGACGAGGAATTGTACGCACAAAGAGCGGAACCGGCCCAGAGAGCATTTATTGTTATTACAACTTTAATGGAGAAGGCAGAATATTCCCAGAGGGGTATCATCTCTTATCTGGAAAAAATGAAGCCTGACAAGGTCATTGGGTACAAAAGATTCTGGATTGTCAATTTGGTAATGGTGGAGGCTTATCCAGAAATCATCCGGGCCCTTGCAATGAGGGATGATGTAGACTACAT
>RFIL01000278.1 GCA_003695285.1 Calditrichota bacterium | reverse complement strand
GTGGAGATAATTTGCTTTCATCCACAATGACGATGAACTCCCTGCTGGCCTGAGCCAAGATTTTTTCTCTTAAAAGTGCCCCTCCCCCACCTTTAATAAGATTCAATTGGGTATCCACCTCATCGGCGCCATCAATGGTGAGATCAAGTTCCGGATGGTCATCCAGAGTGGTGAGTGGAATTCCAAGAGAAGAAGCCAGGCGTTGGGTTTGCACCGAACTGGGGACTCCAACAATCTTTTCCAGCTCTCCATTCTTCAGGAGTGAGGCAATTCTCTCAATGGCGTAGCGGGTAGTACTTCCTGTTCCCAGTCCCAAAACCATCCCGGAACGCACATATTCCACCGCCTTCCAGGCAGCCTGTTGTTTTAGCTTTTCCAGTTGAGTCATCAGTGACCTCCGGTTAATACGCATCCCTTAAAAATGGGTTGATAGAAAATGGGGGAGCATCTGCCTCCAGGTGGGCCAATCATGCCCCATGTCATGCCCCCACAAATCTAAAATATGGGGGATATTTTTGGAATGCAATATATCTGAGAGTTGAATGGAAGCACCTGGATTTTCGTAAGCCCCCTGACCGCTGGCAATGATGATATGATGTCCCTTACTCCGCATCTGATTCAACATATATTCATCATCCCAATTGGGTAGGTAATGGATAGGAGAGTTAAAATAGACATTATCATCAAAATAACCATCGCTGTAAGCCTGTAAGTCATATACCCCACTCATAGCGATGGTGCCTGCGAAGAGATCGGCTCTTCGAAAAAAGGTATTGGCCGCATGAAGAGCACCCAATGAAGCACCAGTGGTTACTATGGGAGGCATTCCCTGACAATCCGATTCAATAAAGGGCACCACTTCCTGAACCACGTATTCATTATACTGTTGATGTCGAATCCCCCGATCTTTGGGTGGCATCTGGTAATTCAGCCAGCTTTCATTGTTGATACTGTTTATCGAATACACTTTGCACTTTCCACCTTCAATATGAGGAGCCAGAGCATCAATCATTTGAAATCGTTCATATTCCAAAAAATCAGCAGCGGCGGTTGGGAACATTAACAGAGCAAATCCCCAGTGTCCATAGACTGCAATCTCCATATCTTTATGTAAATTTGGGCTCCACCATTTATGTATTTCACGTCTCATTCAGAGAACTCCTTTCCTTTTATTAATCATTGTGTTTCTGAGCCGGGTTGTGTTATACGAAACATCCTGCTTAAAATCAAGAAGAATTTCATCGAGTTATTACAAAAATTTATTTCCTGCACCTATTAAAAGTTAAATCTTCGGGGTTGTAAATGTTACTCGTGATACCAGTTTAGGAAGTAATATCCTCCCAGTACAATATCTCACCGTTGCACCAGAGGCTTACCAGGAAGGGAGATAAATTCTCTCCCCTCCCCCAGCTTAACCTCTTAAAAACTCAATTAAAAAGCCCTTTTTATTGTCTTTGCCAGCGGGAGTTGTTAAATTCATGATGCATACCTGAGAACGTATTCTGATTTTGAAGAGGAGCATGCTATGAATTCATTTCCCCAATATGTGCTTCTTATCTTGATGATCCTGACGGCGTGTCAGGGAGAACCAACCCCCAAACAAAACCAACCAGCAGGAGATAAGGCAATGAAGCAGTTGAAACTTACCAGCTCTGCCTTTAAGGAAGGGGGAATGATCCCGATGAAATACACCTGTGACGGGATTGATATCTCCCCTCCCCTCTCCTGGGATAAGGCTCCGGAGGGGACCCGCAGTTTTGCCTTAATTTGCGATGATCCGGACGCTCCGGCCAAAACCTGGGTACATTGGGTAATTTTTAATATTCCCGGGGATCAAACCGAACTACCGGAGAATGTGCCACCTCAGAAACAGTTGCCTTTTGGTGCTATCCAGGGAACCAATGATTTTCGAAAAATCGGATATGGCGGTCCCTGCCCACCGGGTGGGGTGCATCGTTACTATTTCAAACTTTATGCTCTGGATACCCTTCTGGATTTACCCGCAGGTGCAACAAAAGAAGATTTGCTAAAAGCCATGGAAGGGCATATCATTGCCCAGGGTCAATTGATGGGACGTTATCAACGTTAAACGGAACTGTTTTGCTTCACATTGGAAACACCTGATTTTTCTGTCTTGTAAAAGACAAAAGAAGTGGTGGTTCATTTTTGCCAATGGGAAAGCCTTGTTGCTACCAGTGGCGTATGGAAAATCTTATTTTTTAGAACAGAAAACTCCGATTACCTACAACCTCCCTGTAAACTTCCCAAACCTCCCGGTGCTCCCATTGGTTTACGGAAACCTATAAAGATGGAGGAGCTTCATTATGAGAGATGTGTATGCAATATCCGGTGGGGTGAGCAAATTTGCCAAAGCTCGCCCCGACAAAACCTTTCAGGCGTTGGTTAAAGAAGCCTATGATTATGCCATTCAGGACATCGGGCTGGAGTTTAAACAATTCACCGAACTGGTGGACGGCTCGGTTGCCAGTTACTTTAGCGACCATTTCACCCGCCAGCTCATGGCCGGTATTATGGTCCAGGATTACCTGGGACTTTGCCCGAAGCCCGGTCATCGAGTTGAAGGTGGTGGGGCTACCGGCGGTATCTGTTTTCAGGAAGCCTGGAAAGCCGTGGCTTCGGGGTATATGGACATCTGCGTGGCCTATGGATTTGAAACGATGTCCCATGTGGAAACCTGGAAGGGAAATGAATTCATCGCCCTTGCCAGTGACACGAATTTCGACTATCCGGTGGGAGGGTTTTATTCCGGTTATTATGCCATGATGGTAACTCGTCATATGAAAGAATTTGGTACAACCGTAGAGCAAATGGCACATGTGAGTGTAAAAAACCATATCAACGCTTACTACAATCCCTATGCCCAGAAACGGAACCGCTACACCATTGAAGATGTTCGAAAGGCACCCATGGTCGCCTGGCCCCTGACCCGTTTAGATATTTGCGTCATGAGTGACGGGGCAGCGGTTACTATTTTATGCTCTGAGGAAGGATTAAACCGGCTGGAAAAAGCTGGTGCCCG
>RFIL01000036.1 GCA_003695285.1 Calditrichota bacterium | reverse complement strand
GTAATCTTTTCCTCCGGGACGTTCTTTAAATTCCTCGATGTCCACATGGGTGGCATAAGGGATTTCTTCCCCATAGCGCTGGAAAATTTTCTCACGGATAATTTCCGCCACAAAAAACCGTTCCTGTTGATTGCTTAAGTAATCGGAGGGAAAATAAGGTGGATTTTCCGGAAGACACTTGATGAGTTCATCTAAAACTCGATCCAGCCCATCGTTTTTCAAGGCGGAAATGGGAATAATAGCCTGAAAAGGAAAAATGTCTTTATAGCTCTCAATCATGGGCAACAGTGTTCGGCGATCAATTAAATCGATTTTGTTAAGTGCTAAGACCACCGGTTTTTCCACACCCTGTAATTGCTCCTTTACAGCATCCACATCCAGACGTTTGTCAGTAACGTCTACCACGTACAACAATACATCAGCGTCTTCCATGGCCATTTTTACCTGTTTGAGCATATATTTTTGCAGGTTGTATTTGGGTTGTAATATTCCCGGTGTGTCGATGAATACAATTTGATATTTCTCATCGCTTAATATCCCTAACACATTTTTTCGGGTCGTCTGGGGCTTGGGAGAAACGATGGAAAGTTTAAAATGAAGAATTTGATTTAGCAGTGTCGATTTCCCCACGTTGGGTAATCCCACCACAGCTACATAGCCAGCACGAAAATCTTTTGGTATTGATAGTTGCTCTTGTATATCGGAACTCATAAGCCTCTCTAAATTGGTTAAAAAATTGGTTGGGAAGTAAATCCCCTGATGACTACCAAAGTATTCTTTATTCAACAATCATTTTTAAATGGTACATCCCCTCCAGAAGAGGGAAAAGTTTATCCGGATGCGTGTCCGTTGCTATATTGGTGGAAGTTCGTTCCAGAATCATCCCGGATTTTGCCATAAGAATATAAGCAAAGGGATGAATCGAATGAATGACTTCTTCCATTTGTTGGGTGTTTAATTTCTTCAACTGCCCTTTTTTAGATGTCTCCAGCAGGTACTCTCCATCCTTCAAAGGAATCACTCTTGATTCATGGTCCTTGGAAAAATCTTCTCGATTCAGCCATTGACTGGAAAGCACGGTAAAATTGATTTTTGATTTAGCCTGCATGGTGAGGGTGATGTAATAATTTCGACCCTTTTTGCTGCTTTCTGTGGTGAAGGAGATGGTGACATCCTGACCCTTGAACTTACCAGAGAATCGTGGCCGTTCAGCAAAGCCATTCCGTAGTACCTTTCCTGAGATTCGCTTACTTAATTCCAGAAAATTTTTATGTACCGCATCAAATTGAAGCTTACGTAGCCACATCAGTGCCAGCAATACAACGAACACACAGGTGACGGTAATTGTAATGATCCAGAGCGTCATAGGTTTCACTTAGAAATATATGGGTAAAGGGATAAAGCACAACACAAAAATTGCCAAACAGACCCATCCCCAGATTTTTTGACGACGATTTATGGGTATCAGATCATTTAGAGTGGGGGGATGACGAAGCCCAATGAAGGAAAGAATTATCATCCAGGGAATCCAGATGCTGCCAAAGGCGCCTTTTTCCATGAACAAAAAAACAGTTAATCCCACCAACCCACCAAAAGCAACCCGATTTAACAGTTTTGCTCGATGAGGGAAAAGGGCATAGACAATGTGTCCACCATCCAGTTGGCCGATGGGTAACAAATTTAAAGCTGTTACCAGAAAACCAATCCAGCCAGCAAAGATAAACGGGAAATGATAGACCTCGCTCATGGGCAGGATGCCACCTCCCAGGATGTTGTTAAAGAAATAAAACAAAAGCGAAGAACCCAGAGTTAACGGCACTCCCCCACTATAGTCCCAGGGATGGATTTTTTCCACATGTGCAATAATTCCGGGTAGGTCCGGGAGGGTCAGGTATCCGTAAAAAAGAAAAAGGATACTGACGATGAAACCTGCCAGCGGTCCGGCCGCACCAATATCCATCAATACGCCTCGATTGGGGATGGGGGCTTTTAGCTTAATAAATGCTCCCATGGTTCCAAAATGGAACCCTTCAAAAGGAACCGGAATGTAATAGGGGAGTGTGGTGGGAACTCCATACCATCTGGCAGCAAAATAGTGGCCCATTTCATGGGAGGTAAGGATTAAGAGCACAGCAAAGGAATATTTCCAGCCGACGAGCAGCAAGGAGAAATCGTTCCAGATATCTCCCCAGAGGATTCCCATATGGAAAGCTCCGGTTAGCATGGTTGTAAGGATGGTTAATCCAAATAAAAGAGCATTAATCCAGTAGCGGTTTCTTTTTACCGGGGGCGTTTGAATGGTGGTATAGGAATCTTTTTGTGATGTGTACTCTCTTTCCGAATAATCATTCATGTTTTTCCTCGTTCAATCTCAATAAATAATACGAAATCTTTCCAGACTTCTCAACCCCAATCCACACTTCGGATAAGTTATAGAATGGTAAACGCCTGAAAATGATAAAAGTTTAGGATGGAGGTGAATAGTTAAATCTTCCAGAGTTTAGCAAAAAAGCTGAACGATGAACTTCCTGATAAGTTGGGTAGATGAATGGAAAGTTCGATTTCAGGTGGCCCAGGGAATGGGGATATTCAACCTCTGGAATTTTTCTTCACACTCTTCTCTTTCTCTATGGCGCTTTACTGGTGCGCTGGGATCCTGGGGTAACCATCCGAATTCTCGAGCCAATTGGATGGCTTGTTCCTTATTCCCTTTTTCAATTGCCTGAATCAGCTCAATTTCCAGGCGTGTCAGGGCCAGAGCATTCATCCGGTAATCCAGAAATGCTTCCCATACCAGTGGGCACCATCGGCTAACAATCTCTTCTCCGATGATTTTCGCATAGCAGCGGATTTCATACTGGGCATGTTCGTCCATTCGAAGCGCCAGAAAATGAAGTAAGTTGTGGAGGTCAATTTTCCAATATGCTTCGGTGTAGGTGGAGAGGGGGAGGTCCTTCCGGGCTTGCTCTCTTGCCACTCCAGCGGCTAATCGTTCTTCATAAATTTCACGTGCCAACCGCTGCAGTTCTGCTTCCCGTTCACTCAATTTAACTCCGGTCTCCGCATCTAGAAAACCGGCACTACCCTGGCGATTACCGGTTGCCTGAAGCCGCCATTCCTCAGGAGTCGTTGTCTGAGCCGCATCAATAGCCACCGAATAGCGGGTACTGTATTCATTCACATTCGCTGTTCTATGACGAATCCATTGCCGCCAGGTATCCATGGGTACCCGAACGTGAAATTTAATTTCACACATCTCAAAGGGGGTGGTATGGCGATGTCTCATGAGATAGCGAATCAATCCTCGATCCTGACTCACTTTTTTGGTTCCGGCTCCATAGGACACCCGGGCTGCCTGCACCACGGCCTGATCGGAACCCATGTAATCGATAACCCGAATAAAGCCATCATCCAGAACTTTGAACGGCTTGCCTAATATCTCCTCAAGGGCCTCAACTTTGGGGCGTATTAAATGTTCTGCTTCACCTGACATGTCTATCCTCTATTCCCTATTTGTTGGTGGCAAATATAAGATGAAGATTGGGGAGAATCTATGGGTTTTTCGTTTGAATTTAAAAAAATCTTGATGTATGTTATTTAACGATATGTTGGGTTAATCTCTACAGCTCTTTGAACTTGAGAACACCATATCCATTGGAATATACTATCCATAGAAATTGAGGAAGGAAATAATTTCGAAACAATTATCCCTCGATGCGTGTATTGTTGGTAATATCACAAGAATGACGCATAAGGCAGCAAGAAACACGTATTGGTAAATCGTTCCATTAATCATTCCAGGAGGCATATAATGAAAAAATTGGTTCCCTGTTTATGGCTTATCATAATAGTGCTATACCCCTTATATCCACAAACTCCTGCGTCTCCGAAAGCAGCCAAGGATACTACCCAGCAGGCTACAGCCAAAAAAGAAAAGAAAAAAAAGAAATTACCGGGTAAACCTTTTGAGGAGTTAATTGAACATTTTGAGGTGGTCGAAGGGTTGTTTACCCTTTATCAGAATAAAGACGATGGAAAGGTGTATCTGGAGATTAAACCGGAACAGTTTGACCAGGTATATTTGTGTAGTATCACCCGGGAATCCGGTGACGGGTATTTCTTCGATAGTGGCGCGATTCTGGATGAATTCCCGTTTTTCTTTACCCGTCAGGGAGAACAGGTCTTTTTTGTTCAAAAGAACCTTCGCTTTCGTGCTGATAAAGATGCGGCTATCTCTAGAGCGGTCGAGAGTAATATTCCCAATTCTATAAAAGCAAGTACCAAAGTCCTCAGCCAACCTCACCCTGAACGGGGGAGTATTCTGGTAGATGCCAGCGATTTGTTTGTTCAAGATGTGGGGATGGTCGGTTACATTACCGGAAGAGCCAAAATGGGTTTTAGCCTGGATAAAAAAGGGAGCTTCATCTCAAAGTTAAGCTCTTTTCCCATGAACACGGAAATTGAAGTCACTCTCCACTTTAAAAGCAGCAAGCCTTATCCTATCTTTACCCTGGAAGATTCACGCAGCATGCTCCATCGTTACCATTATAGCCTTTCCCAGATCCCGAAAAGCGATTACAAACCCCGGAAAGCAGATGATCGGGTAGGGCACTTTATCACTCTATATCAGGATTATACATCGGTGTTAGAGCCAGACCCTTATACGCGTTATATAAATCGCTGGAATCTGGAAAAAGCCGAACCACGATTTAAAAAGTCTCCTCCTAAAAAACCGATTGTTTACTGGCTGGAAAATACCATCCCTGTCGAATATCGTGATGCTGTAAAGGAAGGGATACTTTTGTGGAATCAAGCTTTCGCCAGAGTCGGTTTCGAAAACGCCATAGAAGTTCGGCAGATGCCGGATGATGCCGATTGGGATCCCGCCGATATTCGATACAATACCATTCGCTGGATTGTTCAACCCGGTGGTGGATATGCGGTGGGGCCCTCCCGGGCAAATCCCTTTACCGGAGAATTGTATAATGCCGATATCCGCATCAGCGCGGATATGTGGAGATACTTTTTTACTGAATACCAGGAGTTTGTGACGCCCACTGGCTGGCAGAATGAATTTTTCCAGGCGCTCAGCCCTGAAAATCCTCACATCCATTGGTTCTGGGAGCAACGTGGGATGGGCAACCAAAGCGATGAAACGGCAGAAATGCTGGCGACTTTTTTTAAGGTCAAACAGGAAGTTGAAAAAAACATGTTATACCGTCAGTGTGATTTTGCCCGGGGGATGATGCATCAGATGGCCTTTGGATGGAGCATGTTGAATGCTCGGGGTCAAATGAGCTCTGAAGAGATCAAACAGTATCTCCATGATGCCATCGTTGCCATCGTGGCTCATGAAGTGGGTCATACCCTGGGTTTACGGCATAATTTTAAAGCCAGCAGTATTTATTCTCTGGACAAATTGGAAGAGAAAAATTTCTTAGCCAAACATAGCCTCACCGGTTCGGTTATGGATTATATCCCGGTAAATATTCCCCGTGAAAAAGATGCCAGGGGACATTATTTTCAAACTTCTCTTGGGCCTTATGATTATTGGGCGATTGAATATGCCTATACTCCTTATGATCCCTCGATGAAGATCAGTGAAGAAGAAATGCTGGAAAAAATTGCCCGGAAGGTTGCCGAACCAGAATTGCAGTATGGAACTGATGAAGATGCTTTTGGTCTCTCACCCCGTTCCATTGACCCCACTGCGACCCCCTGGGACCTGGGACAAAATCCTTTAAGGTTCTATGATTTGCGACTGGAGCTGGCCAACGACCTCTGGAGTCATTTGCTGGAAAAATTCGAAAAACCCGGTGAACGCTACCCAACCCTGAGACGGGTTTTCAGTCAGGGGATCAGCGAATACTTTTTAGCTGGCATATCTGCCAGTAAATACATTGGTGGGATTTATCAGCATCGTGACCATGTGGGGGATCCCAATCAGCGACCTCCGTTAAAAATTGTACCGGCGCAAAAACAACGAGAAGCCCTCGATTTTCTCATTCAACGGTATTTTTCACCCAACTCCTTTCAGTTTTCTCCGGAACTTCTCACCAAACTGGCTCCGGAACGCCAATGGGACTTTGAAGGGACGGTATTTCGAATGACCCGTCTGGATTATCCCATTCATGGAATGGTTCAATTACTGCAAGCCATTACTCTCTTCCGCCTCTATGACCCGATTGTACTGCAAAGAATTCAGGATAACGAAATACGGTTTTCTCCGGATGAAACCCCCTTTACGATGGCAGAGCTGTTTAAATCCTTACGAAATGCTATCTGGAAAGAAGCCATGGAAGGAAAAAATGTCAACAGTTTCCGGAGAGAACTCCAGCGCATACATCTTTCGGTGTTGACTGAAATGGTGATCAAAATCCCCCCGATGCTGCCACACGACGCCATCACACTGGCACGGGCGGATTTAATTCATCTGAAAAAAGAACTAACAGATAAATTATCCCTTCAAAATTTAAATGATTATACACGAGCCCATTGGGATGAGTGCCTTTCCAGAATTAATGATGCCTTAACTGCCACCGCTCAGAGACGATATTAAATTGGGATGTGGGTATCTCCCTTCAGTGAACTTTAAATAGCCTCGGAGGTATGAAAGAATATCGGATGAAAGATGAAAGAGGGTGCGAGTTTCTTAGATAGATAATAAATTTTAGAAATATAAGGGTTAGAGTTAAAGATTTTTTAACACAGGAGTTAGAATGAACAAAGCCAGAATTTTATGGGTAGATGATGAAATTGAATTTTTAGAACCTCACATCCTTTTTTTAAGGGAAAAAGGGTATGAAGTAGAAACGGCATCCAACGCCGACGATGGATTAGAATTGATTAAACAAAGCAATTTTGATCTGGTTTTATTAGATGAAATGATGCCCGGGAAAGACGGGTTAACCGCATTAACGGAAATCAAAAAATTCAGGCCCGGGTTACCGGTGATTATGATTACTAAAAATGAAGAAGAAAGTTTAATGGAAGATGCCATTGGTGCGCAAATCACGGATTATCTCACCAAGCCGGTAAACCCCAGTCAAATCCTCATTGCGGCTAAAAAAATACTGGAATCACGAGATATTTCCCAGAAAAAGTTAACCCGGGATTATACTCAGGAATTGAACAAGCTAACGATGCAGCTCATGTCCCCCCTTTCGCCGGACGATTGGATCGAGATGTATTTAAAATTAACCACCTGGGATGTAGAATTAGATTCAGTAGGTGATAAAAATTTGCGGGAAATCGTTCATAATCAGCGTCGGGAATGCAATGTAGAGTTTGGTAAATATGTGGAACGAAACTATGCTGATTGGGTGAATTCTTCGGAAGAGAACCGACCCACTCTGTCGAATGACGTGATCAAACAATTTGTTTATCCTGAATTGTCGGAAGGGAAAAAAGTTGTGTTTGTGGTGATTGATTGTATGAGACTGGATCAGTGGTTGGCTCTGGAAAAGTTTTTTTATGATTTTTACACCATTGAAAAATTCTACCATTTCAGTATTCTCCCCACGGCAACTCCTTATTCTCGAAATGCTATTTTTAGTGGATTATTCCCCAGTGAATTAGAACAGCGGTATCCTGAAATGTGGGCCCAGGGTGAAGACGATGATTACAGCCGAAATCGAAATGAAAGTGAGTTAATGTATGATCAACTACGCCTATTAGGATTAAAGTTGAAAAAGGAACCCCGTTATAGTAAGATTATCAATGTGGAGGAAGGTCGGCAATTGGAGCGAGACCTCAATTCGTATCTGGATACCCCTTTATTAAGCATTGTCGTCAATTTTGTTGATATTCTGGCGCACAGCCGTTCGGATTTACCCATCCTGAAGGAAATTGCCCCGGATGAGGCCTCCTATCGTTCTTTAACCAGTTCATGGTTTGAACACTCGTCCATTTATAACATCTTCAAAAAATTGGCCAAAGAGGATGTGACCATTATAATTACCAGCGATCATGGGAGTATCCGCTGTATGAGAGGCACAAAAGTGTTAGGTGATCGTGAGACCTCTACGAATTTAAGATATAAATACGGACGAAATTTAAAGGTCGATTCCAAACATGCATTTATCATCACCGATCCCCTGGAGTGTAAATTGCCCAAACGCAATTTTAACATCAATTACATTATCGCCAAGGAAGATTATTATTTTGTTTATCCCACCAATTATCATAAATATCTCGCTTATTATCGGGATAGTTTTCAACATGGTGGGATTTCCATGGAGGAGATGATTCTTCCGGTGATAAAACTTCAACCAAAATAATCATGCAAAACAAAATGGATAAAAAAAGCCCGGCATCAATTGCCGGGCTTGCTGTTTTAGACAATTAGTGTTGAGGGGCTGGTGTATGCGGTCTTTGTAAGGCTTCCCACAATGAGAGACCGGCAACGATCACACCAACAATAAGCATGTTAATGGGTGCCATTAAGGTTGAAATAAGACCGGAAAGGAATAGCCAGATACCCAGGATACCAGTAACAATCCCCTGCCAAATTTTACCGGTCCAGAAACCCAATACAGCTACCACAATTCCCACAATAATGTAGTTTGCCTGAACACCTAACGTCGTAATAATCCCGGAGAGAATGAGCCATAAACCAAGCACGAAATTAACCCATGCCTTCCACATAGCTTAACCCTCCTCTGTTTAATGAACATGCCTGACATTACCATGTCAGGGATTAATAAACTCCCCCCCAACTCTTTT
>RFIL01000277.1 GCA_003695285.1 Calditrichota bacterium | reverse complement strand
TTACTGGATATTATGGATGAAATGGTGGAATTGGTTCGGAAACGACTGAACGGAGAAGCGGTTGAACCGGAGAAGGTCCTGGATCAACTCAAACTCTATCAATCCTCCTATCTCATTGGTGAACCAGAAGAAGCCACTGCGGAAAGCGATGTGGAAGCGGTGGAATTCCAATCTGAAGAGGCAATCGTTAGTGAAATGCCTTCTGCTGAAAAAGTGCTTGAAGAAGAAGAATACATTTTCCTTCAGGAACAGGATCAGGAGCTTCTGGAAATTTTCCAGAGTGAGGTCACCAACAACTTTACCCTGATCGACAAACATCTGGATAATTTAGAAAAATATACATATGACAAGGAAGTATTACGAGAAGTTGAGCGAGCTGTTCATGAAATTCGTTCCGCAGCCAAGATGCTGGGTATTGGAGAGATCGCAGCGATTGGTGATCCACTGGAGCAAATCGTAGAAAAGATTATTCATCAACGCCCGGAGAACTTTCATGGGTTGATTCCTATGTTAAGAAATGCAATGATCGTGGTAAAGGAATTAACCACCCAGCATCGCGTGCGCAAGAGTGATTACGAAAACACACTAAATGAATTGAACACCTATCTGGAAACCGGGGAAGTTCTGGTTACCGAACCCGAACAGCCTTCCCTGGCAGCGGATCTGGCTACACGCGACGTGGTCTATGAACCGGAAGGTAAGAGAGAAGTTTCTCCCCAGGTCATAGAAATGTTTGTTCATGAAGCTCGTGAGCAGTTGGATGATATCAATTACTTGCTTCTGAAGCTGGAAAAGGATCCTCAAAACGAAGACTTGCAGCATCATCTCATGCGATGCATGCATACGTTAAAGGGTAGTGCCGGAATGGTGTATAGTAATAAGATTGAAAATCTGGCGCATCGTTGCGAAGATATCATTGAGTATTACATCCAGCAACACCAGCCATTACCGGAATCCCTGTTCGATACGTTATTTCGGGTAGTTGATGAAATGAATGGGGCACTGGACTCCATTAAAGATAATCAGGAAGAAACCCTGAAAAACTATGATCAGTTAATGGCAGCGCTGGACAAATATTCACTCAAAGCAGCGCCTGCAGAAACACCCCGACCAACACCACCGGAACCGGAACCCAAGAAGAAGGAGGTACCCTCGGAAAGCGCTACCCCCTCTCAATTCTATCCGATGCCGCCACAGAAGAAAGATACCTTTATTCGATTGAACATTAACACCATGAACCATTTGCTCAATCTGGCGGCGGAATTGGTTATCAGTAACAACCAATTTAAGAGTCAACTGGATCGCTTAAAAGAGTTATCCCCTCAATTAAACTCTCATCTGAAACTATTCCGGGATACCGAGGACTATATCTCAACCATCATTCGGGAAAGTAATCGTCTGCAAGAAGGGTTAATGGATTTGCTGGCAGATTCCCCCGGAGCAACGGAATCCTTGAAGAATCAGCAGGAGAAACTTCAACAAATTTTAAAGAATGTACGGAATCTGCAAGACGAGTTCACTTCAATTTCTCACATACTCAAGGATAATTCGAAGACATATGATGAGAATCTCCAGAAACTGAATAAACTGAGCAATGAACTGCTGGATGAAATTTTACAGGCCCGATTGGTACCAATCAACTTACTCTTTCAACGGTTTCATCGTCCCATCCGGGATCTGGCCCGTCAAATGCAAAAACAAATTCGCTTAAAAATGAGCGGAGAAGATACCGAGTTAGACCGTCGGTTGATTGAAGACCTTTACGAGCCATTGCTCCATATTATTCGAAATGCCATTGACCATGGAATTGAATCTGAAGAAGAACGAAAAGCTGCGGGGAAACCTCCGGAAGGTCTTATTGAAATCAAAGCATCCCGGGATCGAAACCAGGTAATTGTTGAGATTAGTGATGATGGCCGTGGGATTGATGTGGAAAAAATTAAACAAAAAGCTCTGGAAAAAGGCCTCATTGATGAAGAAGAGAGTGAGAAACTTTCAGATTTAGAGGTGTTTGAATTTCTCTTTCATTCCGGTTTTACGACCAGTGAAGATACCACCATGGTTTCCGGTCGTGGAGTCGGTCTGGATGTGGTAAAATCACAGATTGAAAAAGCCAAAGGGGATATCCGTATTTACACCGAAAAAGGAAAAGGAACAACGTTTAGTATTCGGGTTCCAATATCCCTTTCAGTGATCCAATCCATGTTAGTAGAGGTCAATGGGCATGTTTATTCAATCCCGCTCCTTCAGGTGGAAGAGACATTGAGTGTCAATGTGGAAGACATCGTGACGGATGAAGGGAAACAGTATATCCGATATCGGGAACGAAAAATACCGGTCATCCACTTGAATCAGCTCCTGAAGGTGCGCGATGAAAACAAGCCCCCTCAACTAACCCCTGACCAATATCCCGTGATTATTGTTCAGGATGAAGGCAATCGAGCTTCATTGCTGGTAGATAAAATCATACGCAGAGAAGAAATATTAATTAAATCCCTGGGACCCGGCTTGAAACGTTTGAAATATATTTCCGGTGGGTCTATCATGGCGGATGGTCAGGTGGTATTGGTTCTGGATGTTCCACAAATTATTCAGGATAGCATCCGGGGATTACTGGGTGCATCAGGAGAAGGAGAAGGTACTGAAACCCTCAAGAGCCGTGTGAAAAAGAGTCCTCCCCCTTCCCGACAGAAAAAAATCATTGAAGGGCGAAAACCGGCGGTATTGATTGTCGATGATTCGCTCAGCATCCGCAAATATTTAAGCAGTTTGCTAATGCAAAACGGATATAAAACCGAAACCGCTCGTAATGGATATGAAGCGCTTGAACTTCTCAATAAACATCATTTTGATCTGATGGTGACCGATCTGGAAATGCCCAAATTGTCAGGGTATGAATTAATTGAAACCCTCCGCTATGATCAACGTTTTTCATCATTTCCAATCATTGTCTTGACCGGTCGTGCCGGCGAAAACTTTCGTGAGCTCACCACAGAACTCGGTGCTGATGCTTACATCGTCAAACCCTTTAACGATCGAGAATTATTAAATCAGATTGAAGCATTTATCGAATACAAAGCCTGAAACTGAGGTGACATTTGTGTTCCATCTCCTCCTCTGGAATGAAAACCAGGGGAGGAGAGCTTGTTTCTAATTTTCTAATTTGAGAATTTATGATATATGTCTATGTCTTAGATATAAATGATGTAGATTACATAAGAGAACGAATAAATGAGCTGAATTTATTTACCTGAATGAAAATCAGTAAAGAAGTATTATAAAAAGGAGTTTATTTGTTGTGAGACGTATATTAGGTTTCTTTTCGTATCTTGTTGTGGCTCTTCCTTTAATAGCTCAGACGAATTTTCATGGGACATTAACAGAGAATACAACATGGCAGGGTGTCATCAATCTCGATGGAGATGTAATTGTTCCGAAAGGAATTACGCTCACCATTGAACCGGGTAGCAGAATTTTATGTACACCCAATAAAGATAAAACAGGTTCCGGGATGGATCCTGAAAAGGTGGAGATAATTGTACTGGGAGTTCTTCAGGCAAATGGAAAATCCGGCGAAGGGCAAATTGTCTTTACCTCTGGTCGAGAAAATCCGCAAATGAACGATTGGTATGGGATCATTTTTAAAAAAAAAAAAAACACATCATCTCTAAACCATAGTATCGTCGAATATGCCTACAAGGGGATTACCTGTTATGGCAGTTCCCCCCAAATAGATGGATGTGAGATTCGTTTTAACTATTACATAGGGGTTAGTTGTGAGATCCGTTCCCGACCTATCATACGCAATAGTATTATTCTGGGGAATGGGTTTGCCGGAATTACCAGCGAATTAGCTTCTGAACCTATTGTGGAAAATACGGTGATTACCCAAAATGCCAACGGGGTCATCGTATTTGATCGTTCCCGAGTCGATCTGGGAAGCATAAATGGTGATGAGTTACACTCTACCGGTGAAAACCGAATTTTCAATAACTTTGAAATTGATATTTACAATCGGACAACCAATGAACTATATGCCCAAAATAACATCTGGAACGTAAATTCTCCATCTGAGATCCACGCAAAGATTTATGATACTCAGGATAATCCCACAGTGGGTGCGGTTATCATAGAACCGGTATATACTCAGATAAGTCAACCCATAGCACAACGAAACCGGCGAACCCCTCCACTCTCTACACCACCTCCAACAACCCCTGAAGTATCACCAGCTCAAAGCAATCTGGCGGAACAACAAAGCAATCAGGAGGAGCAGCAACCTCAGACTTCCTCTCGCTCCATAGCGGAAGCCACCCAGGCGACGAATGGAAAACCAAACCCAACTCCTGTTTCCAGCAATTCAACACGCACTCAGAACCCCGTTCCGCAACCACCAGTGAGTAGGAACCAGACCACTCCCAATACCACCACAACCGCGCAGAGGACTCCACCGGCTCTAACTCAAACCTCACAAACTGAAACGGCCAATACGAATTCCTCAACTGAAAACACCAGTGCCTCAACACCACAGCCGATAGCTCAAAGCACATCACCTCCTATCACCCAACCGACTCCTCCACCATCTAAACGGGTGACGCCAGCACAACCACAACACACAGAACCTATTATTGAAGCTTTATTGGATAGCGGCCGTCGACATTATGTTCGCCGGGCCATACCCAAATATCCTGAAATCTACCAGAGAACCCATTATCAGGGTAAGGTATTAATGGAAGTGATTGTCGATACCGAAGGGAATGTTGAAAGTTACAAAGTGCTATCCAGCGATGGAGAATTCTTTACTCAGGCCGCGGAGGAAGCGATTCAGAAAATGAAGTATAAGCCGGAAACCTTTCAGGGGAAACCGGTACGCTTCAAAATTGTGGAACCCTTTATTTTTAAGTTAAAATAACCACTTTCAGAATAGATTCACCTTACTCCGTGACAGCCCGGGCTGAACCATTTCGAATCACCGGTAATTGGGCGTTTAATTGGGCTAAATAAGGAGAAAGTTCATCCAGAGAGTTGAGGAAGACTTTGAATCCCGGATAGGAAGCGGGAGAAGCCAGCTCATCATATATCTCCTCATATCCATCCATTATGTATCCCACCAGGCGGGTCTCCAACTGGCCCACGATTCGCAACTTTTCCTGCAAATTAGGTAAATATACCAGATGGGCAGTCGGCATAATTCGTTTATTAATCTCATCAACGTTACGGATGACCACCTCATGTAGGTGCTCATTATCTATTTCACCTTCAAAATAACTG
Source organism: Calditrichota bacterium (assembly GCA_003695285.1). Lineage (GTDB taxonomy): Bacteria > Calditrichota > Calditrichia > RBG-13-44-9 > J075 > J075. The sequence continues at coordinate 1,839 of RFIL01000277.1, read as the reverse complement.
ATCATAAAATAGAAGACATCAATTAAAATATCCTTGGTCGCCACAATCGTCTGGATATTACTGGTATGAATAAATTGTTGCAAATCCTCTTCTTTAAACAACTTTTGTTCAAAATGGAAAATAGCATTTTTTAAATGATAGAGCTTTTTCAACGCCGCATAGCCATCTTCCTCTCCAAAGCTAACCTGAGTCAATTGTCCTCGAAGATATTGAATCACAGCATATTCATTTTCACTCTGGACAATAATCTTTCCGGTAAACGCCATCTGGGTTGCAAATTCCAACACCTGATATAATGGCGTTACGGCTAATGACCCATACAATGTCACAATATGATCAATACCCGGCTGTTCTCGATCCAGGATGGGGACACGGTTCAGCACATCCAGCACCAGTCGGTCAATCAGGACATGGTAATGATAAAGTTTGAGATTAGGTAAGTTTAACTTAGCAAGATGATTGAAAAGACTATCATTATTTACCAGAGCAATTACAGGCAAATGTGATAGTGGCGAGTTTTCATCAAAAAAATTGTTAAGATTCAGCCATTGATAGGTGTCGAGATCAATTTGTAAAATTAAACATTCGATATGATTCAATTCTTCACTAAACAGCATCTGAAGATCATCCACATAAACAGAACCGACCACTGGAATGCCGTATCCATTTAAGCGTTGTTCTACGGTCTGAAGAAAATTCATATCCTTATGAAGTATATAAACGGTTGGTTTGAGCATAATCCCTTTCCTCTATCCTATATCCCTATATTCAATACTATTCAATGTCGGATCGAAAGGATATATCTTGAGAGCAAAAAACAACGCTAAATAAGTGAAAAATTTTTTATTTAGCGTTGTTCATTTAATGGATAGATGTCAGGTTCATATTAAATAGATGCTTTTACCTTCTCCAGAAAATATTCATGAATAATTTTCTCCTCAGACAATTCAGGATGAAATGTTGCTGCCAGAACATTCCCTTCCTCAACCAGCACAATTTCATCTCCATGAACTCCCAACACTCGAACGGAATCCTCCGCTTTTATAATCTTGGGAGCCCGGATAAAGACCCCCTCGATCTCAAATTGACGCTCCATTAACTCTACTTTCACCAAATCAACGAAGGAGTCAATTTGACGACCATAGGCATTTCGTTCAGTGACAATATTAATGAGGTTTAGCGATTCCACCTGTTGATTGGTCACTTCTTTGCTAACCAGAATACATCCCGCACAGGTCCCAAAAAGCGGATACTTTTTTGCAAAATCCTTAATTGCATCGAAGAGGCCGATATTCTTCATGAGCTTTACAAGGGTAGTGGATTCACCACCGGGGAGGATTAAACCCTGGCAATCCTGAAGTTCCTCGGGTTTCCGTACTTCAACCGCTGTTACACCCAATTCTTGTAGACGTTTGATATGAAGATAAAAATCACCCTGTAATGCGAGCACTCCTATTTTCATTGGCAAACCTGTTATCTTTCAGTTTAGTTTACTTTCCCCTTCACGGAGATTTATTTTTTATGTGAAATAACAGAACCACAAAGGAAACCGTTGGAATCGGTCTGCTCCTTTGTGGTTCAAAAAACAAAACGGCATTGTTATAAGCTTTACCATCCGCGGTTCTGTAACATCTGCTCTTCCGGGATTTCCGATATATCCAGCCCCTTCATTGCTTGCTTGAGACCTTCGGAAGCTTTTGCCACGATATCAAAATCCATGTAATGGGTGGTGGCGAGAACAATAGCACGAGCTCTGGCAGCAGGATCCTCGGATTTAAAAATTCCACTTCCGACAAAGATGGATTCAGCACCCAACTGCATCATCAGAGAAGCATCCGC
>RFIL01000276.1 GCA_003695285.1 Calditrichota bacterium | reverse complement strand
CTGGCACCAGATACCATTTCCCAGGATATGAATTTGAATATTCAACTGGACCTGTTAAACAATGGCTCAACCAATTCACCTGCGGTTATTGATTCGGTGGTTATCTCTACTTTTGGATATCAGCAATCCGTGAACAGTAGCCTGGTGGGAGACAGCACTCTGCAGTTGAATCTGACCCCACTGGTCGATACCACATATTCCGGTGTTGTAAATTATCAGGTAGATGTATACTGGCATGATCCCTTTCTGGGACATTCCAATACCACCTCTGCTTTAAAATCGGTGACAGTGTTGAAAAAAGCTAACTTAATCGTGACCAGTATAACCCATCCCACTGCAGTTACCACCGGCCAGAGCAACATCCCTGTCAGCATCACCGTACAGAACACCGGTGAAGTCACTGCATTGGTGGATACAATCACTTTTCTACCCAGCATAGGGTTATATCGTGTCTCACCTCCAACGCAGTTTGCGGATATTCAACCCGGGAATTCCCAAACCTACAATTTTACCCTCGATGTGTTTGGAAATTCCGCCACCGGACCGGATAGCATCACCGTCAGCGTGTCCGCGACCGATTCCATTAGCACCAACAATGCAGGAGTGGATTCCTTTTATACCTGGATCATTCAGGGACAATCGAATGTTCAGATAATCTCAACCATCCCTTCGCAACCCTTTGTCAGTCAGGGACAACAAAATGTTCCGGTTCAGGTGATTCTGAAAAATTTTGGAGGCTCCACCACCCGTGTGGATTCAGTCTCTCTCCTCTTCCAGAATGGAAATAGCAATTACAGTGGTTTTGACACCAGTAATGTGGGATTATTGATATTGTCAGGTGATCAGGATACCCTGCAGTTGAATGTGGATGTTAATCCCACTGCCATCACCGGCGTGGATGTTATTGATGCGATGGCAATCGTAACCGACCTGGTCTCCGGTGCACCGGATACCATCCACATTGCCAATTCTCAGGGAAGCTGGACAGTTCAGCAACGACCGACCATCACCGTTCCCCTGTTAAATGTAAACGCAGATACGGTCAGTACAGGAGAACAAAACCTGGTACTGAATTTCCATCTGGGGAATCTCGGTGGTAATACACCCACCGCAACAGCCATTATAGATAGTGTCCATCTGGTTATCAATGGCAACGAAAATGATTCATCCAATTTTTCCTTTACCCCGAATTTTAATTTACCGGTAAACATTGCCAACAACAGTACTCTCACCTTTGACTATGATCTGGATGTCCGGACAAATGCGTTGAGTGGATTATACACCTTTGCTGCTACTGTCTATTACCGCGATAGCAATGATGGGGGAGCTTTTAATCTTCCGTTTGGCAGCAGTGCCACCGATGATGTCCTGGTTCAACAAAAAGCACTTCTAACCGTAACAAAAATGATGGTGCAGCCGGATAGTGCAGTAACGGGTCAAAGCAATGTGGCTGTAACGATACGAGCCAAAAATACCGGAGAAGCTGCCGCCAACTTGATTAGTTCTAACATCTTACAACACAATTCCAATTTTACCGTCAGTTTACAAACCATTGGCTTCCCATTTACTTTGCAGCAAAATGATAGCGTTGATATCCTTTATTTTGTGAATGTTCCCAATATTACCCTGAATGGTGCGGACAGTTTAATCCACTTTGGTGCGACCCTCCAGGGAACGGATAAGAACTCAGGCACTTCCATTACCAACCAGCAAGATAGTCTCTCAACGTTGACAGTTGTGGAACCGGCTCATGTAAGCTTTGATAGTTTACTTTCACCGGTTTCATACACTCTGGGAGATACAGCCCAAATTGCGGTGCGGGTATTCAATGATGGTGGAGGAACTCTCCAACTCAGTGGCGCTACTCAAATTCGACTGGAAAAGATAAATGACCCAACGACGATTATAACCATTCCCATTGATACCACTCTGAGTGGATTAAAACTTGCTTCCGGGGATACCGTAAGTGTGATTTCCAATCCTTTGGTAGTGACCAAATCCGGTACTTTCCGCATCTATCTCGATATTTCCGGGATTGTCTATCAGCAACCCTATTCTCAGGAAATAAACACTCTCACCAATATCAATGTGGGTGGGGCGGTCTTTATTAATCAGGTGAGCATTGATGATGTTGATGGTCAGGTCTTTCCGGGGCAGGATAGTGTGAATCTCTTTGTGAAGATCATTAACAATAGCTTAACCGCCACAATTGATACGGCTACGATTACATTTAACTACGTGGACAATGGTCAGCAATTGGGAGTGGTACCAATACGGGTGGATACAGTTACTCAAGTTCCTCCCGGAGCAAATGGGGTCACCCTGCAGTGGTATTTCAATGTCCCATTTTCCCGAACTGGTGATATACGGATTACGGCCAATGTCAGTCTAAATGGTGGAACCATCAATATTTTTGATAATTCAACGATCTTCTCCATCGTTAGTGGTATCCAGTTAAGTTACCTGTCAGGTAGTTTAGCACCGGATACAGTGGTTCAGGGAGAATCGGTTGCCTTTAGAGCAACGTTTTTGAATAGTGGAAATACCACCCTGTTGGTTAACCCGGATAGCTCTTTTCTTAATTTCACTGACGGTGCCAATCATTCCTTTAAAGCATTTGTAGATGGAAACTTTTCGATTATAGGAACTTCTGATTCCATCCCGGATAGCAGTGTTATCACCTTTAAAGTAAATAGTGTTGATCCGGCTTTCTTAACCGGGTTGTATCCGGTGGATTTCACCCTGCGGGGGAATTTACCCAATGGCGAAACCTATCAGGGATTTACCCATACCGCCACCAACGAAGTGCGAGTGATTCAGGAAGCCTCGCTGGTTGTTGATTCCATTGATATTGTACCCTCTGCGGTGGTAGCCGGTCAGAACAATGTTGCGGTACGCTATTATCTAAGGAATACCGGAACCTCCACCGGTGAAGTTACCAGTGCCAGCAGCCTCTTCTTTACCGACATGGATTCTGCGATTACCAATCAATGGACTCAGGTGCAACAATCTCATACACCACCATTTATGATTCAGGGAGGAGATACCGCCCTGATGATCCGACGTTTTAATGTGGCTTCTACCATTGATACCGGGGTGGTAAGAGGCCGAATGACTCTGAGCTATCATGATGTGTTGAAACCTGCGGATGTGAAAACTTTTAATCAACCTGCCATTTATGATTCAGTACGGGTGGTGCAACCCTCCAGCATACGCATAGATAGTTTACAACTGGCTGGAGTTCCCAATGCTCAGAATGGCACAGTAAACTATGGTCAGAATTATAACCTCCGCATTCTGCTCCGTAACAACGGTAGCGATGATTTACATCAGATTGATATTGAATTGCTTGCCAACGAAGTTCCGATTTTACGGGATACCCTGGCTTCAGTACTCCCCGGAGGAGGAACTCTGGAGACATTCTATCCCTTTTCCGCCGGTAATACCAGTCAGACCATTAATTATCGGGTGGTGTTACGAGAAGCTGTTTCCATGATTTCCGGAAATCCGGTAACCATCGATCAGCCTCTGGACAATCTGGAGAATGTAACCATTCAGGAACCGAGGACCCTGAGCCTCTCCGCCACAGCATCCGGTGATAGCTCCTACTCCATTGGTCAAACATTTTCGATCTCCTTCGATATCACGACTACCGGGGAAAGTCCCTTTGGTACGGGAGAGGTTATGATTCATCTACCCTCAAACTATGCACTGGCTCCGGCAACCCCTGATTCCCAGATCACCATCTCTCAGACAAACTTAACCGGAACCTGGCAGGTGATTGCGGTGGATACCACCGTGGGTGCTAACGACATCATCACTGTGGATTATAGTGTTATTCCAACGGATCTTAACACAAATAATCCGGTAAACACCACCAATACTCAGGTAGATATTCCGGTACTAACGGTGCCTTCAGCGATTATTCGGGTTGCCTCCATTCAGATTACTTCTCCTCCCGGGGCTACCGATGATACTCTCTCCACCGGCCAGACATTTGTGCTGAAATCGAATTTTAACTTCATCGGGAATGTGGCTCCGGAGAACCGACGGGCCCAACTGGTGCTCCCCTCGGGATTTTTCACCAATGATAGCTTAATTCAGACCATTTCTGGAGATAGCTCTGTCTGGACCATTACCATTGATGACAATTTATTACAATCTCAACCAGAGATGCCATCCGGTAAGAAAAATAAAGGGATAGGTTTCAACGGTGGTGGCATCAATCCGGAAATTCAACAACTATTAGGTCAATTATTTACCTTCCAGGTCAAGGCGTCTGCCAAAGATGGTAATTCGCAGGTGCCCATCGCTGACTCTTTAACTCATTCAGTGGAGGTCGTCCAGGGGGCCACCATGGTGGTGCATGCTGCCATTTCCGATCCACCGGGCGCACGTCTGGGAACCATCAGCACCTCTCAGACTTTTGAAGTTCAGGTCTGGGTGGAAAATGTTGGAGAAGCAGGGGTTGAGACGAATAGCCTGAATTATCTCACCCTCACGGTTCCGTCAGGTTTTACTGTTGAAGGACATCCACCGGGTGAAGCACATAACTTCACACTGCTTACCGGGCAATCCTCTGCGACGGTCATTCGGGTAACAGCGCCGGATTCAGTACCTCAACAACAAACCATCATCGAAGCTCGGTTGGATTCCGCTGCGTTTGATGAAAATTCCAATCAACGTGCCGCAATTCAAACCGGGATAGCTCCCTTGAATGTGGTGGTGGAAGAAAGAGCGACGTTAAGTATTGATAATCTAAATTCAGACATCGATCCACTGGCAAGGGACCAGATTTTTAACATCCAGGCACAGGTGGCCAATAGCGGCGATGCGAATGTGGAACCGGGCGATACCGTTTTTGTCATTCTGGATGTAGATACCACGGTCTTTCAAATATTAAATCCCGCTACTTCATTGCAGGCGGTGAAATTAGTAAATAAACAAGCTTCAGTAGGATGGCAGCTAAAAACCAGAGCAGGGGCTCCTTTTGGATCCTATGCTATTGTGACCCGAATCGTTGATTCACTGTCCTATGATGAACACAATTATCCGGATAGTTCTGTCTATACCCTTAAACCCACGGATACCCTTCAAATAGATGTGGTAGATGTCGGGCAGATTAACATTACGGAAACCTATTTAAATCGCCCCGGTGTAGATAGTTTAATTGCCGGGACCAAACAATCCATTCAGGCAGTGGTGAAAGCTGCTTTTACCGGCAATATAGCTAACCGACAGGCAACGCTGATATTACCGGATATCTTTACCCTTGACTCTCTAACGGTTCCTTTTACCGGTGACTCCGTGGTGTGGAATCTCCAGATTCCAGATTCTGTCACCAACGGGTATGTGCCATTAACCGTCATTGTTAGAGGAACATCTCAAGTGAATGGCCAACCTCTCAGTGCAACCGGATCGGTGTATTTGCGAGTGAAAAAGCGCGCTACCCTGGTGGTCGATGGTCAAATTACATCCGGTGCGGTTAATAATACTGTTAGCTATGGTCAGGAATTTGTGTATGAAGCCGTGGTGAACAATGTCGGAGAAATCGGTATTCGCACCGGCTCACCTGCGCAGCTTACTGTTGCCTTTGGTGACAGCATTCAATTAGTGCAGGGAGAGGTGGCAACACAGGATTTCCAATTGAATCAACCGGTAAGCTGGCACTTCCGGGTACTGGATAATCCCAAATGGGCTGCTATCACCGGTGAAATTCATACCCTGGAAAACGAGAAGAAGCAACTTCTGAAACGGATAAAAACCATTCGGGCCCATACACAGGCAGTGGCACCGGAAATGGTTGAAGAGCAAATCAATCAGTTGCAAAAGCAGATGAATCAAGTGGATGGTGAACTCAATAAACTCTACGGTCAATTCGCTGGAATTATCGATTCTTCCTTTGTAAAGGTGCAGATTACTACCATTCCTCTCGATAGTAGTTCATTGACGCCTGCTGATACAGCCGTGGGTAGTGATATTACCCGGGTCTATATAGCCGAACAACCGGCTATCAACATCACCGATGTGCAGATGCCTACAGTATGGTCAACCCATCAAACCGGTCAGGTTCAGCTCCTCATCAGCAACCCGTCCAATGTGGTGAATCGTTCGGCTCGATTAGTATTGCCACCGGGGTTTACCTATAGTGATCCCGGGGATTCGGTAAAATTCTTTGGTCAGGCGAATACTGTGAGCTGGACAATTAACGCCCCGCCAACCATTAATCAGGGCACGATTACCGAGACACTGAGGTTTGACGTTCGAGGGAATGACCAATTTAATGACACGGTGCTGGTACAGCAAACTCTTGACACCACTATCACAATTCAACAGGAAGCTCAATTAGATCTACGTCTGGCAAACGGTGCAACCATAGCCACCCGACAGGTTTCAAAGAATAAAGAATTTACCATACGTGCCAGAATCCAGCGTCAGGGTACTGCCGGTATGAATGGCAACACACGGGTCCGATTATATGATCCCACTGGTGAATTTGAATTTGTGGATAACGATTCCATCAAAGTGTTTGACAATATAAGTAATAGCGTTGAATTTACCTGGCGGTTAATAGCGCCGGGAATCAACATCAACAGCGCCATCCTGGGGATTGGATTTGTGCAATTACCGGTGGATGTCAACACCTCCCAACCGGTTTCCCTGTTAAACGATTCCATCACCGTGGTGGTGAATCTGGTTTCCAACCGCTTACAGGTGGATACGTTTCTGGTGGATCGACCCTCCAATAACTTTGTTCAGGGAACACCGGATGTTCCGGTATATGGGTTGATGGTGCATAATCCCAATGCGTTTGATCAGATCTTTGTGAATGGATTTAAAATGTCTGTCCGAGAAGACCCCAACGATAGTCTGGTGATTGATTATCAGAATCTGATCAGGCGAGTGCGAGTCGTTAGTGCCCGTTACTATTATACCCAACTGGCAAAGGTTGGAACCCGAGACATTCTCGGTGAGGTTTCCATGGATACGGCATCGAATCCATTCACCATAAAATTTACCCCACCGGATACCAGTGTGGCTGGGGAAACAGATAGCGTGATTGTCCTGATAGACCTGGGATCACAGGCCCTGAACCGCAAATTCTTCCTCCGTCTGGAATCGGTTGATGCGTTTCAGGTGGTAGAAGGGGATATTGTTGATGTTGAGGTGGTCGATTTTAACGGGGTTCCCATTGAAGGTTTTATCTCGAAGTTTACATCCGCTCCGTTAACCGTGCTTTCCAGTGATCCCCAAAAAATATTCGGGAACTACCCCAATCCCTTTGGTCTGGATACCAAAATTCCCGGTGCACCTCGGGGTACCACTCGCTTTACATTTAATATGAAAGATGATGGCGACGCCGAATTGCGGATTTATACTTTATTGGGTGAACTGGTTTGGAGTAGTGGGGTTATCTCCAATCTGGCGCGGGGTTCACATACAGGAAATGAGTTGCTTTGGGATGGTCGAAATGGCGAAGGTCGGCATGTGGTAAATGGTGTTTATGTGGCGGTCTTGCGATTGAATTATAAAAATGGACAATCTGAGGTATTTAAAACCAAGGTTGTTTATATAAAATAACATCGGGGCACTCTGGAAAAAAAAACAGGGTGGTCTGAAATTAAGAAAAGTGAATAACAATTTGAGAGTTATTATGACTCGACAGGTTAAAGCACTAATATCGTCGATAGTTGTGTTACTGGGGTTTTTGCTGTTCTTTCCTGGCAATAGTACTGCCCAAACAGCAGATGCGGGAACCCAGCCTATTTTACATGAAATCGGAGCCAGTGCTCGAGCATTTGCTCTGGGGCGGGCATTTGTGGCTCTGGCAGATGATCCCTCAGCGGTTTTCTGGAATCCATCCGGGTTAGAATATGCTCCACGCATGGCGCTGAGCTTGTTTCACACTCCACTGGTCATCGAAGGTGCCAGTTATGATTTCATCGGGTTTGTCTACCCAACTCTTCAATTCGGAACCGTGGGGGTAGGATATGCACGCCTGGGGGTCAGTGGTATCTCGGTCCGAGATGTTTTCAATATCGAGTTAAGTGATAATGCTTCATTTGACTTCAGTGAAATTTATATTGCCTATGCCAAAAAAATCCCCTTTAATCTCAGCGCCGGGTTGACCTTCAAGGTTCAACGTCAGGATTTTCCGGCTCAAAATCGGGTGACCAGTGCTTTCGGGCTGGATGCCGGGTTGATGTATCGGCCCCGGTTTGAGTCTCCTGCATTACAGAACATTTCAGTGGGGATTCATTTTCAGAATGCCCTGAAACAAAGATTGAAACTGGGTGCCCATGAGGATACCCTGGGTTATAAAATATCTTTTGGAGTGGCAAAAGGGCTTCGGTTAGGTACCAACGGTAATCTTAATATCCTCCTCGGTTATACCAAGGGAGAATTTCAATCCGGGAGTATACATTTTGGTAGTGAATATGTGTTTAACAACATGGCTTCTTTGCGAGCCGGATTTGATAAAAGTTTTCCCTCTTTCGGTGCCGGTGTAAAATATAAATTTGTACAACTGGATTACTCCTTTGGAAGTTTAACTGACGAGACGGAGTTTCCTCCTTCTCACCGCTTCTCCATCACTTTTAACCTGGGCATGTCTCGTGAAGAGAAAATTGAATTGGCGGAAAAGCGGCGAATTGAACGGGAGAAGCAAATTATTGCTGAAACCAGAGAACGGGATCGGCAACGGCGTATTGCAGAACATATGAAAAAAGGAAAAGAGTATTTAGATCAGGAACGATACTTTGATGCCTATTCGGAATTCCAACAGGTTCTGGTAGAGGATACCTTTAACAAAGAAGCAAATGCCCTATTCGATAGCACCCGGGCACTGATTGATCGTCAATTTGAAAAACAACAACAAGAAGCAATTTCTCATGCGGTCAACAAAGAACTGGCTGAGGAAAACCGGAAGTTTGTGGAACTCCATTTCAAACAGGGGCATATTTTTCTGCAAAATAATCAATTTACGGATGCGCTAATTGAATTTAATCAGGCACTGGAACGAGCCCCCGGAGATTCATTAATACAGGAAGCGATTCGGGTTACGGAACGTCGATTGAATACGGAAGTTCGAAAATTAGTGACAGCAGCACGTGACCAATTTAAACAAGGGAATTACTCAGAAGCTCTGAGATTGTTAAGCGAAGCCCTGGTTCTCTCCCCCAAAGATCCGCAATTAAAAGAAGAGATCAACACCCTAACCACCCGGATTAAGGTACAGCAAATTACTGTTACCGGTCTGGCCTACCTGGAACTGGGGGATTATGAGAAGGCGAAAGAAACCTTCGAGGAGGGGTTAAAACTGGATCCGGCCAATGAAGCGATGCGGCGTTATCTGGAAATTGCCAAGGGGCGATTGGGTGGTCCCAAACAGCAGGAAATGGATCCGGAAGCGCAACGCCAATACCTGATCGGTACCGAACATTTTCTGGCCGGGCGTTATGAAGAAGCACTAAAAATCTGGAAAAAGCTGGCTGAAAAATATCCGTATAATAAAGAATTACAGGATGCCATCAATACTGCCGAAGATAGATTGAAACGCACAAAGGAAAATGAATAAATCAAGAAAAAACGGCAAACACATAAAAAAATTTGAAAATCTGCGCTGAATATCCTATTTTTAATCAATTATGTCTTAATTAAAAGGGATTTGTATTTCATTTATGTTCAAAAATGTTTCAAAAGAAGAATTGGTTATACCGGCTTCCATGAATCATCTCAAGGAAGTGCGGGATTTCATTGAACGCATAGGGAAAAAATATAAATTTTCCGATAAAATCATTAATTCCTTCAAATTAGTGGTTGATGAAGCCTGTACTAATATTATTCGTCATGGTTATCTGGATATCAAGGATGGGAAGATAACCATCAGGGCGATCATTCGACGGCTCAGTCTTACGATTGTTATCATTGATCAGGGAAAGAGTTTTGACCCGCGTCAGGTTCAAAATCCCGATTTACAAAAATATGTTCAAATTGGTAAGAAGGGTGGTCTGGGCATCCTGATGATGCGCAAGTTGATGGATGATATTCAATATAATATCACCCATCGTGGAAATGAATTGCGCCTGACCAAAATGCGGGATAGTGTTGAAGAACCTCGGTTTAAAAATTGGTGGGAAACCCTCTCCCTGCGCAGAAAGTCCTTTTATGTGACCTCTGTGGTGGTCCTGATACTGGGCATTGTTACCTTTACCACATTGTACATGAATCTAAGGAAGAGTCTTCGGAATGATATCTTTTTAGAGGCCGGTTCCGCTTCACAAAGTTTTGCCAGAACGAATTGGGAAAATCTTCGAAAAGAGCAGGTTCTATTATTAAATGAAAATGCACTGGCCCTCCGCAAAAGTCATAATCATTTAATTCGAAGAGCGATGATTACTACCCCGGGGTATCAGGTGGTTGCGCTCTCTCCGTTTAAAGCCGATGAAATCAACAGTCAGATAAACATTCAGGAAATGGAGAAAATATCTCAACGTGGGGAATTGGAGATATATCGTTCAATACAAAACGATTCCGTTTCCTACTTTTTTCTTTCTCCGATTCGACTGGAAACCGTGGTTGCAGAGCCCATCGGATATGCGATCATTGAAGTTTCTGAACACTATATCAATGAGCGAATTGCTCAGGAGCGGAATAAGCTCCTCATTTATTTTTTCGCTATACTGGGCGTAGCCATACTGGGGTTGGCATTTCTGGTGACCCGCATTACCAAGCCATTTCATAAACTGGCGGATTGGGTACGAAAAGTGGGGCATGGCCAGGTGGATCAGGATGAAATTGACATTGATTCCAGCGATGAATTGGGTGAAATCGCTCAGGCATTCAATGAGATGACTACCAAATTCCGTGAGGCTCAGTTGAGTGTGATTGAGCAGCAGCGGATGCAAAAAGAACTTCAGGTGGCTCAGGAAATACAACAGATGCTCCTCCCGGATGATTTTCCGGATGTCCTCGGTTATGATATTGCTTCCTATTATCAATCCGCCAAAGAGGTGGGGGGAGATTTGTTTGATTTCATGGAGGTTGATGAACATAGCATCGGGATATGTGTGGCGGATGTCTCCGGTAAGGGAGTCCCCGGGTCGCTGGTGATGACCATGATTCGAACCTCATTGCGTCTGGAAGCCCGTGGCAATAAAAATCCGGCGGATATTTTAACCCGGGTAAATGCTTTTGTCACCGATGATATTAAGAAGGGCATGTTCGTCACCATGCTCTATGTGATCCTGGACTCAAGAGAACGGATGGTCTGGTTTGCCAGTGCCGGTCATAACCCCATGATTCTGTATCGAGGAAAAAGCCGAGAAACCTATTATCTGAATCCTTCCGGTTTTCCGGTGGGAATTACTCTGCCGGACATCAATCTGTTTGGGGAACG
>RFIL01000035.1 GCA_003695285.1 Calditrichota bacterium | reverse complement strand
GTATGTAACGATTGAACAAGTATAGATATCTTTCAAAAATTTGTGGAGGCACCATGAAACAAGAGTGTCCGCTGCTTTTTGTGTGGCTAACCTGGTTAGTGTTGCCCGTGTTAGCCCTTATCCTTGGGATATCCCACAGTTGGTTGACTGGTGGCTTCGTGTTAATGGTCGGAATCCTTGCCCAAATAGCTTACATTCACTGGTTTCCCATAATCTCTCCCTGGATTGGCTATGGAACTGTTCAGGATATCCCTCCTGAAGAGACACAATCTACACACGAGAAACTGACGGTGACTTTCTATACAGCCAATGTTTGCCCTTTTTGTCCAATTGTCAGGGAGCGGCTTAACGAATTAAAAAAGACAATGGCTTTCGAGTTGGTTGAGGTCGATGTTACCTTCCGACCACAATTGCTTCTCCGGAAGGGAATAAAGAGTGTCCCGGTAGTTGAGGTTGGAGGACGATTTCTGGTGGGCAATGCAACTTCTTCTCAACTGGCTGCTTTCCTGAGAGAATGTAAATAGATTCGCCTGCAACTCTGTCGCACCATCAGCGTAAAAAAGCATATAATCTTTTCACCCTACATCAATGAGGAGATACCATGTTATCCCTTGCCGAAAAATTAATGTTAATTGCTTTGCACGATGAAAATGGCTCAATTATTTCGTCCTCAACCACTGCTCTGCCATATGCAATCGCCGGAACCCTCATCGTGGAACTACATCTCAAAGGGAAAATAACTCTTACCAATGGGAAGGTCGAGGTAGTGGATAAAACTCCTGCTGGTGATGAGCTTCTCGACAAGGCGCTCGAATTGATCATGAATTCCAAAAAACAAAGAGATGTGCAATACTGGGTATGTCAAATAGTCAGAAAAATAGAAAAGCTGAATTTAACGGTCATTGAAAGTTTGATTCGCAAAGAAATTCTACGAAAAGAGAATCATAAAATTTTGTGGGTGATTCCCACCAAACGCTATCCCATAGTAAACGTTGCACCGGAATATGAAATTCGCGGCAGGATACATCAAATTTTAATCCAGAAGGATACCCCAAATGAAGAAGAAATCGCTCTCTTGAGTCTGATAAAGGCTTGTGATTTACTCAATGTGCTGTTTCCCAAAACCGAACGAAAAATGGCAAAAGCACGATTAAAAAAGCTCATTGAGAACGAAGTGGTTGGCAAGGCAGTGTCCTCCGTCGTGGAGGAAATTCTGATCGCGGTAACCGTTGTTATTGCCGCTTCTGTGTTGGCCTCTACTACTAACACAAAGTAAAAAAAACCTTTTCAGCTTGTCACCATCAAATACCTTACTAATTTAAAGCCATAAACGCGATCCGGCAGTGCTAACCTTTGTTGGAGAAGACTTTATTTTTTCCTGAATGCTGATTAATTTTAAATAATGAAAAAACGACTTCGCATACACATTCAGGGCGCAGTGCAGGGGGTGGGATTCCGCCCGTTTGTTTACCGGCTGGCAGCAGAATATCACTTCACCGGCTGGGTGATCAATAACAGCCAGGGGGTGCTGATTGAGGCGGAAGGGGACACGGAAGCATTGCAAAATTTTTTGCTTCGCCTGGAAAAAGAGAAACCGCCCCGGGCAGCCATCTACAGCCTGGAACATTCCCTGTTAGACCCGGTGGGCTATGAGCAATTTGAAATCCGCCACAGCGAGAGCAGTGGGGAAAAAAGCGTGCTGGTGCTGCCGGATATCGCCACCTGTGACGAATGCCTGGCAGAAATTTTCGACCCCTCTAACCGCCGCTATCGCTATCCGTTTACCAACTGCACCAACTGCGGTCCCCGTTACACCATCATCGAGGCGCTTCCCTATGACCGACCCAACACCACCATGAAACATTTCACCATGTGCCCGGAATGCCTGCGGGAGTATGAAGACCCGGCGGATCGGCGCTTCCATGCCCAGCCCAATGCCTGCCCGGTATGCGGGCCCCAACTGGAACTGTGGGATACGCAAGGCAACCCCACTGCCCAAAAAGATGAGGCGCTGCAACTCACCGCCCAAAAAATTTTGCAGGGAGAAATTGTAGCCGTTAAGGGGTTGGGCGGCTTCCACCTTGTGTGCGATGCCACCAATGAGGAAGCCGTTCAACAACTTCGCCATCGGAAGCGCCGGGAGGAGAAGCCCTTTGCGGTGATGTTCCCCAACCTGAAAATGCTGAAAGATTATTGTCTCATCTCCCCCTTAGAGGAGCGGTTGCTGCGCTCCCCGGAGTGCCCCATCGTTCTGCTGAAGCGCCAACCGGGAACCGATATTGCCAACAATGTGGCGCCGGGGAATCCCTACCTGGGGGCGTTTTTGCCTTACACCCCGCTTCACCATCTGCTATTAGCGGAAATCGGTAGACCGGTGGTGGCTACCAGCGGGAACCTCTCCGATGAACCGATCTGCATCGACGAGCATGAAGCGCTGGAGCGGCTACGGGGCATCGCCGACTGGTTCCTGGTGCACAACCGCCCCATCCTGCGCCATGCGGATGACTCCATCGCCCGCATC
>RFIL01000275.1 GCA_003695285.1 Calditrichota bacterium | reverse complement strand
TGGCTATGGAGGAAGGGTTTCAGTGGATCTGGACAATGGATGATGATGTCATTCCTCAACGTAAGGCACTGGAGACCCAGCTACAATTCAGTGATGTGAGCTTATGCATTCATCCCACCCGCCTCAATGAGGATGGCACCCCCTATCCGGAACATCTCCATTTATCAGACGCCCAATTGAACAGCGCCTATTTTGAGCTGAATGTGTGTTGTTTTGAAGGGTGTTTGATTCATCGAGAAATACTGGAAAAAGCCGGACTACCTGATGAACGGTTTTTTATTGTTATGGATGATAAGGAATATGGTTTAAGGGTGAGTCAGTTTACCAATATCATCTATGTGCGCAATGCACGATTTGTGAAACAGATACCGCTTAAAAAAAGTTCAGGTAGATTCTGGCAGAAAGTTACACTCCCCACCTGGAAAATGTATTTTCAAGCCAGAAACCTGTTCCTGCTCTCGTCCCGGCGTTACAGAAGTTTCACTCCATTTCGAATTACTTATCAGCTCTGTCGAATGGTGGTAGCGGCAGCTGTCAGGGGACCACAACGCCATAAAGCGCTTCGAAACATCATGCTGGGCATCTGGGATGGAATCAGAGGTAAGTTCGGAGAGGCAACGTGGAATCTGCAGTAGTTCGCACAGAAAAAAGTCCAGAAACTCACTCACCGACATCGAATGGTACAACCAATTTTCCACGGCTTACACTACTGTATTCGTGCGATCCAGAAAGTGAGAAAATGGGTGGAGCAGTGGGATATATGCAATTCTTACTGGAAGAAACTCAAAAACGAGGTCTTCCGGTGCGTTTTATCGGGGTGGAACTGCTCTCCACCCCCCGGGATTATCCTTTTATCCCAATTCAAAAAAAAAGCGATTCCTGGCAAAAGTTTTTAGTCAAGCTATTTCTCAGGGCTCCCTTTCTCAAGTTTGTTCGCGGGGAGATAGTGCATGTCTTCCGTATTGCCTATGCTTTTCCCATTCTTCTATTCCACCGACAGGTGAAGGTGGTTTGTGTCTCTGCTGAACCACTGGCAGCCGCTGCCCATCGCTATCCCCACTGGTTATTCAAAATCATCGATTATCTATTCTGGCATGTTGAACGTTTTGTCCTGAAACGGCTCAAAGCGTTGTGTACCACCCCTGATGTTTTGTCACGATATTTTTTTTCACGCCATCCCGCATTGATGAAAACAGTGCTCGTACATCCCTCGACTGCTGTAGGGATTGACCTCCAGCAGTTTACAGTTCTGGAACGAATCCCTATTCGCGAGAAATACAATTTCACCCCGGATCAGAAAATTATGCTCTTTGTGGGACGATTGGCACCGGTCAAACGGGTTGATTTTTTGTTAAAGGTGTTCAAGCAACTCCATGAGAAGGAGCAGGTATCCCACTTTATCATTGTGGGGGATGGAGAAGAGCGGGAACGATTGCAAAGGATAACTGAAAAAGAGGGTATCCCGGCTGTTCACTTTTGGGGAGAAGTGTCGAAAACAAAGTTACCGGAGGTGTATAATCTGGCTGATGTGCTGGTGCTGGCTTCGGAGACCGAGGGTAATCCAACAGTTGTACGGGAAGCATTGGCTTGTGGCTTACCGGTGGTAAGTACTGCTGTTGGTGATGTCCCGGAAATTTTGGATAACCCATATTGCGGAGCAGTGGTTCCTTCTCGGGATGTATCCGATTTTCAGGAAGCCATAGCTAAAGTTTTAGCACTGCCGCGAGAGAAGGTAAACAGTGTGTGCCGTAAAAAAGCCATGGATTTTTCCAGGGAGGCATTATTTGAGGAATTGGTACGACTCTACAATTCATAACAACTTGTAATCTAACAAAGCTGGTAGTGGTGGAATCTACCGATTTTTGATGTATAAATTTCCATGGCTCTATGGGTTTATGGCATTGAGATTCAAACAATCCAGGATGGATAATGAAGCAACGAACTCCATTAACATTACGATACAAAATTTTTATTGTGTTTCTGTTTTTCAATGCCATCCCTGTAGGTGACTGGCTGACCTCTCTCATCGGCAGAGGCTTACCCGCCATCATTACCAGTCAGACGAGTTATGGATTTGTTTCAATGGGTATTATCTTGTATGGTTTTGCAGTTGACCGGTTTAGAATATTTCCAACATATCGCATTGTCTCACCTCTGGTCATTATGCTCTTCATTGGTCTTTCCCTGGTATGGATGAGCGGTGAATTTAATCCTTATACTGCCAACATTTACTTTCGGATTGTCTATATCATTATTTTCATGATCTACTTTTTGAGTTTAAATATCAAACCCGATGAATTATTCCGTTTTTTCCTTCAGACAGCGCTTGTAATTGCGGTGCTTACATTCCTGATTACCAAAGGATTCACCGATCCGCGATTTTTTAATAATGAATATGGCGTGCACCGATTTCGGGGATTGGGGTCGATGCTGGGGTATGGTAATTATTTTTCACTGATAGCAGTATTTCTCTATGTCGGGATGCGGGAAAAAAGAATCAGACTGAAGCCTGCCTTACCTTTACTGGGATTCTTTTTCTACAACATGCTCTTGACCGCAGCTCGGAGTGCGGTGATTAGTTTTGTCTTCCCTGCGGTTCTTTACGAAGTGTTGTTTAATGTAAAGGAGAAATACCGAAAACGATTACTGGTACTAACTCTGGTCGTTTTTGCCGGGGTGCTTACCTTTGTATATGGCCCTATTTCCTCCCGTGTCACCATGAGCAAGGATATCAATACTTTTTCCTCGGGAAGATGGGCTTCCTGGGAGCATATGTGGGAGATGCAGGAACATCCCCTCCGATTTGTGTTCGGGTTGGGCCCGGGGGTGACAGAAACTGAACTGAGAAGGCATAAACTTCTGATGCTTCATAACGATAATTTACAAATTTATTTTGATTTTGGAATTGTCGGGTTGGTGCTCTGGAATATGTTTTTTTTCATCCTTATGAAAGCAGGGATTAAACACCTCAGAACACCATATACCAACATGTCTTTTGCAGCAAAGTTAACATTGTGTTCGATGGTCGCATTTTTAATTCGTTCCAATGTAGATACCCTGTTAAATCACTATACCCATTTTGTATTATATTTGTTGTTTCCTTTGATCATTTATCGGTTTGATCGAATTCATAAACGACAGATAGTGGTCCATCAGAACGGTAAGTTGACTGGAAAACCCCGTATATTGATCCCTTTTAAGATTTAAGGTCACCCAAATTGGGATGGTGACGATAAAATTAAAGTGTTAAAAAGTGGATG
>RFIL01000034.1 GCA_003695285.1 Calditrichota bacterium | reverse complement strand
CAACACCTTCTGGGTCAATGATATTGCCATCACCAGTGAAGATACATTTTATCTCGCTACTAATAATGGTCTTTACAAATACATTGATCATCAGATCGAACTCATTCCCTTTGACCCCTTTTTCCATAACAGTGAGCTGAAATCCATCACCGTTGACGGGGCTGGTCATATCTGGATTGGCACTTCTCAAGGAATTTTTGTGCTGGTTCAAAATCAGTTGATCCCTTTTTACTTACAGGACGGTTTACCAAGTAGAACCATTGCTTATCGTTCCATAGTGTCCGATCATCAAGATAATGTATGGATTGGTACCTTTCAGGGCGTTACACGCTGGAATACTCAACGGAATCAATTCCATCAATCCCCCACCCCGGTTATCCTGAGTATTGTTGTTGAGGAACCTGGTGGTAAACAATACTTTCTGGAGAAACCCACTATTGAACGTGGAAAAAATCTGATCTTCAAGGTGAGTAATTTTGTTTATCCGATACATCATGTGAAATATCGCTGGAGAATCGACTCCATCACTCGTGGTTGGTTGGAATCGGAAACCGGCCGAGACATTTTTTTGCATCATCTTCCCCCGGGCGATTACACTATTGAAATCCAGGCACAACAGAGCGGTCATCTGTGGAGTCCTTCCGCTACTTTTTCATTTACCATACCCCCTCCCTGGTATCAAACCTGGAGAGGATATGGGCTTTTCTTCTTTCTGTTTGTAACCATCATTTTCTTCCTGGGCAAACTTTACGTATTATGGAAAGAACGTAAATCCACACAAGAGTCTCTGGAACAACTCTCTCTGGCAGTGGAACAGACCGGCGGTGTGATTTTTATGACCGATAAGGAAGGTGTTATTACCTATGTGAATCAAGCCTTCGAACGAGTGTACGGCTATCGGAAAGAAGAAGCATTGGGAAAGACCCCTCGCATCTTAAAGAGCAATTTAGTCCCACTAGAAACCTATAAAGCCTTTTGGGACACCATCCTCTCCGGTCAAATTTTTGAAGGAGAATTTGTCAATAAGACCAAAGATGGCAAGCTGGTGCACATGAAAGTGTCCGTTGCCCCCTTCAGGGAGAAAGGCCAGATTCTTGGATTTATTGCCGCTCAGGAGGATATCTCAGAATTAAAAAATGCCGAAGAAGAATTAAAACATTATGCAACCGAGCTGGAATCCGCCAAAATCGCTCTGGAAGAACATGCCAATCGTCTCTCTATGACCATCAGTGAGCTGGAGATTGCCCGTTTAAAGGCGGAAGAAGCCAGTAAAGCCAAGAGTGAGTTTGTCGCCAACATGAGTCACGAAATACGAACCCCTATGAATGGCATCATCGGGATGACCGATCTGGCACTGGAAACCGAGCTCACCGAAGAACAACGGGAATACCTGGAAGCAGTGAAAAGTTCAGCAAATTCCTTGTTAACTATCATCAACGATATTCTCGACTTTTCCAAAATTGAAGCCGGAAAACTGGCGCTGGAGTACATCGCTTTTCGAATCAGGCCCTTTGTCATTGAAACCATAAAATCCCAGGCCTTTCGGGAAAAAGAAAAAAATCTTGAAATCCTCTATTATGTTGAACCGGAAGTTCCGGAAGGAGTCAAGGGAGATCCGGTGCGTATCCGGCAAATTTTGATTAACCTGCTGGGTAATGCCATCAAGTTTACTTCTCATGGCGAAATCTTGTTATATATCGGATTAGAACAACCGATAGAAAACAATGTGGCTCAGATCCATCTTGTCGTTCGGGATACCGGTATCGGGATTCCTCCGGAAAAACAGGAATTGATTTTTGAAGCTTTTTCTCAGGCGGATACCTCCATCACCCGAAAATTTGGCGGAACAGGTTTGGGTCTTGCGATTACCACTCAATTAGTAAAGTTAATGAATGGTAAAATCTGGGTGGAAAGCCCGCCCCGGTACACCTTACCGGGAGTGGATATTTCTGATACCCGCAATGGAAATGGCAAGCTACTCCCGGAAAACATCACCTCTCCTGAAAACAATAGCCATAAAAGCACAACCAATCAACAAGAGGGAGCAGGTCCTGGTAGCGCTTTCCATATCATTCTCCCTCTGGAAATTGCCGAACCCGAGGAGCAACCTGAGACAACCCCCGTCAATCTGTCTGAGTTGAAAGATCATAAGGCTTTAATTGTGGATGATAATCCCACCAATCGTACGATTCTGGAAAAAATGTTAACCCAGTGGGGGATGATACCGATTTCGGCGGAAGATGGAGAAAAAGCGCTCGAGCGCATCAACTCCGCGGCTGAGTCAAATGAAAACTTTTCAGTCATTCTCTTAGACGCCCAGATGCCAAACATGGATGGATTCACTCTTTCGCAAAAAATCCGAAAAGTACCTGGCTACTCAGCAGTTCCGCAAATCATGCTCACCTCAGCTGGCACTCGTGGTGATGCTCAACGTTGTAAGGAATTGGGCATCGAAGGTTATCTCACAAAACCGGTTTCCATGATCCAATTGCAAATGACTCTCTACAATTGCCTTTCTTCAAAGAAAGTCCGTCAGGAGAAAAAACCGCTAATTACCCGTCATGTGATCCAGGAAAATCTGCCGATTCTGAACATCTTACTGGTAGAGGATAACAAAATAAATCAAAAAGTCGCCACCCGTATGCTGGAAAAAATGGGACACCGTATAACCGTTGCCTCCAATGGAGTGGAAGGGGTGGAAAAGTGGAAGAAACAACAGTTTGATCTCATCTTTATGGATGTTCAAATGCCGGAGATGGATGGTTTTGAAGCCACCGCCCAAATTCGGGAACTGGAAAAGAAACGAGGCACTCATGTTCCAATTATTGCCATGACCGCTCATGCCATGAAAGGGGATCGCGAGCGGTGCCTTGCCGCAGGGATGGATGACTATGTTGCCAAACCGATAAAAAGAGAAGAAGTAGAAGAAGTCATTCAACGCTTTATTCACTCTAAAGAAAGCACTACCCAACTAGATGTTGAAGAATTGGAAAATGAGCATCTCGAATAATGGGCTGAACCCATATTATTAAATTTTGAAAGGGAAGGGGGATACTTCCTCCTCCCCTTCTTTGTTCTATATCCCCCCTCATCCCGATTCCATCAATTGTTAGCCTTCTTTATCACCTTCATCTTTTTCATAGTCCGCTTGGAATTATCATTTTTCTTTGTAAAATTTTTGACTCTTGATAGACTATACCGTTTAAGAAGAAAATCTTTTTGAGTACCGGGTAGATGCAAACCTTAGCTCTTTGAAAAATGAATCGTAGCACTTTAAAAATCATCTATCTTTTATAAAGCATGTTTTGTCGCTACGGAGCTGAAAAATTTATTTTGTTATTCTCCCGGTTATTAATTCAACCTCTATCAACAGGGTCAGTAACAATTCTACCAACTGATATAAAATTGTTTATAAGATTTTCTTCAACGTCTTAAGGCAGCAAATATTTCTGAGCTGAAATTCAAAGATAACGTCGAGGTGTATGATGGGTGAGCGTTCTAAGACCATTATCGTTATTGGTGGTGGGGCAATCGGGGTCTGTAGTGCCTATTATCTGCATCAAAAGGGTTACCGGGTTATTCTTCTGGAGAAGGATACGATAGCCGCCGGGAGTTCCTTTGGCAATGCCGGTTTTATTACCCCCAGTCATTTTATTCCTCTCCCCTCCCCCGGAATCATCAAAAAAGGGTTACGCTGGATGTTAAATCCGGAAAGTCCCTTTTACATCAAACCACGGGCGGACCGGGATTTGCTAAGCTGGCTCTGGAAATTTCGAGGGTATGCCACCAGTGAACATCTGCACAAGACCATGAGATACCTCAGAGATATTAACCTGGCCAGCCGGGAGTTATATCGTAAAATTGCAATGGAAACCGAATTGGATTTTGGCCTGCAAACCTTAGGACTCTTGATGCTCTACACCACAGAGGTCGGAGCAAAGGAATGTCATGAGATGGCAACCTTAGCCAGAGAAATTGACGAGCCTGCTGAGTTGTTGGAGCCTCAACAAATCCGCAAACTGGACCCGGGGTTGGAAAATCGGGCCGCAGGTGGGTTATATTTTCCCAACGACGCCCATCTGAATCCGGCTGCGTTTGTCACAGGTCTTGCAGAATATCTTCAAAAAAGAGGGGTGGAAGTTTATACCGGAACTCCGGTAACTGATTTTGTAATAGAAAACCACACAGTGGTCGGGGTTAAAACTCCGGAAAAGGATTACCGTTGTGATGAGGTGATTCTGGCGAATGGCGCCTGGGCACCACTGCTCTCCAAAAAATTGGGAATACATCTCCCCATTCAACCGGCAAAAGGATATAGCGTGACCATCCCACAGCCCACCAATCCCCAGAAAATTCCTTTGATTTTAACCGAAGCCAAAGTAGCCATTACCCCTCTGGGAGATTCCATTCGCTTCGGAGGAACCCTTGAACTATCCGGTATCGATTCACAAATTAATCCCCGCCGGGTAAATGCTATTCTCAAAGCCGTTCCCAGATATATCGGTCAATTTGATCAATTACAGGTTGACCCGATGACTGCATGGAGTGGAATGCGTCCCTGCACTCCGGATGGGTTACCGATAATCAGCCGGACTTCAAAAATCTCCAACCTCATCATTGCTGCGGGACATGCCATGATCGGTATATCCCTTGCCCCTTTTACGGGTGAGTTGGTTGCACGCATTGTTTCGGGAGAAGCGTCCCCTTCAGAAATCGCACCCTTACGATTGGAGCGTTTCGCATAACCAACACTCAGGGCGTTTTTGGTAAAATACCTTCTACCTGAACCTGGATCGAATCCGCTCCGACCCGTCCAGTTACAGAATTTGCCAGAGTCTTAAACTCATGACCTCCGGGAGATAAATTGACACAATGGCTCAATGCATCGTTTCTTCCAGAACTTTCCGGGTTGAGGAAGGGTTCTGCTGCATCGTTTGGGCTTCGGAAACCCTGACCCCGGCCCCACCTTCCTCCAGCCACAGGTAATGACTATCCAATAACTTTCGGGAAAATCGATACCGGGCATCATCATCATTCGACCAGAGATCTTTAAACAGTTGTTTAACCTTACGACGACTGGTGCGGCAAAAAACATCAGCCAATTCAATGGCATTGGTGTGTCCTTCCTGATACAGAGCTCTAGACCGGCTGATGCAGGCAGCCATGGCAAACAGTTCAGCACCAATATCAACGATTCGCCCCAGGAATGCTTGTTTTCTTTCCAATTTTGCCTGATGCCAGATCATCCCATGAAAAATTTCTCTCGCCAGTTTACGGGTGGAGCGCTCGATAAAGCGGAGATGTTTGGCAAGCCTTCTATATTTCAGATATTTCGGGAAACGGCTCCAGCCCAACCACAGAGAAGGATACCATACTGCATAGAACGCAGCTATGGATGGCAGGGCGGCGAGTTTACTTCCCAGAGAGGCTTTGGGGTCAAGCAGTTTGCCTGCAACTTCCAGGTGTTTATCCACAGCTTCCCTGGCGATAAACAAACGCATAATCTCACTGGAACCTTCAAAGATAAGATTAATTCGAAAATCGCGCATCATCCGTTCGACAGCAATTCCCGGTTCACCCCGCTGTCGGAGGGAGTCAGCCGTTTCATACCCCCTTCCTCCTCGAATCTGCAGGGTATCATCCACAATTTTCCACCCCACCTCAGTATTATACATCTTGGCTATGGCGGCTTCCAGTCGGATATCAAAATCATGCTCATGCATGGCAGTCGCTAAATCCGCGATCGCTTCCAGCACAAAGGTACCCGTGGCAATATCCGAGAGTTTCTGAGCGATGGCCTCATGTTTACCGATCGGCTGTCCCCATTGCACCCGTTCATTCGCCCATTTACGGCTGATTTCCAGTGCGGTTTTAGCGGTTCCGGCAACAATAGCGGGTATGGTTAACCTTCCCGTGTTTAATGTAACCAACGCCAATTTTAACCCCTTCCCATGTTCACCGAGCAGATTTTCTTTCGGGATTTTCACATTGCGAAAGGTCAGTAATCCATTCTCAAGGGCTTTTAGTCCCATAAAATGGCAACGGCAGGTAACCTCTACCCCCTCCCAATCGGTTTCCACAATAAAGGCACTGATTTTTCCGTCTTCTTCATGACGCGCCATAACCACCAGTAACTCGGCAATGGTCCCGTTGGTGCACCATAATTTTTGACCGTTCAGGATGTAGTATTTCCCGTCTTCTGATTCCCGCACAGAGGTGGAAAGCTTGGCTGGATCAGAACCCACATCCGGTTCAGTTAATGCAAAGGCAGACACCGCACCAGCTGCAATTCTGGGTAGATATTTTTTCTTCTGTTCCTCGGTACCAAATAATTTCAGCGGTTGAGGAACCCCAATGGATTGGTGTGCTGAGAGCAGCGCGCTCAGATTACCATCGCGACTGCCAAATAATTTCATGATTTCATTGTATTCGGACTGGGTAAGCCCTAATCCCCCGTACTTTTTGTCTATCTTCATCCCAAAGGCGCCCATTTTTGCCAGCTTATCAATGATTTCCTGAGGGATTTTGCCAGTTCGATCAATCGCATCGGAATCCACTTCATCCAGCAACATTTGCACCTTGCGATAAAACTCACGGTACTCGGAGCTGGTACGCCCTTTTAACGGGGGAAAAGGATCAATCAAATCAAATCGGAATTTCCCCAGAAACATTTCCCGTAAAAAACTGGGTTTTTCCCAGCTGGATTCCCGTGCCGCTTCTGCCACAGCCCGGGCTTCTGCTTCGGATACATTTCGATTGGGGGTGGGGTGGGGTTGATGTGCCATGATGTTTCTCCTGATGATTATTCAAACATCTAATGTTGGTTAATTATCGACTTGTATTACAAAAAGGTGATGAATTCTCCAGCAGCAGTCACTTTTATAGTTGATTTCGACTTCAATAAAAAGATAAGTTGAACATCGTTCATAATCAAGCGAAATTTCGCCATTAAAAACGTTTCGCTTATAAAGAACTTTGTTTTTCTCCAATTTCTCCGTATTTTAAATTACATTTAGATGATTATTTCTATTGTCCGGGAATCCGGTCCTTCACTCGCGCAAAAAGGAATGACTATGGATAGCACCGATCTTCGTTTTATTCTCGGTTTTAAGCTGAAAAAATATCGTCAGGAAAAAAAACTCTCTCTGAAAGAGTTAGCCCATAAAACCAACCTTTCTATCTCCTATTTAAGTGAAATCGAAAAGGGGAAGAAATACCCAAAACCCGAAAAATTGCTCCAAATCGCCAGGGTTTTACAAATCTCCTTTGATGAGTTAGTTTCCCTGAGGCTACAGAAAAAACTGGATTCCCTCTCAACACTGCTGACGTCCCCGGTACTGAAAGAATTCCCTTTCCAGATGTTTGGCATCTCCCCCCGCAATCTCATGCAATTGTTAACCGATGAAGCAGATAAAGCCGGACCCTTTCTCCGCACCGTGTTGGAGATTGCCCGCACCTATGATATTCGCGTGGAACACCTGTTATTCGCAGCACTCCGCGCTTACCAGAATATTCACGAAAATTTTTTCCCGGAGATAGAATCAGCCGCTCAGAGTTTTCGAAAAGAGCATCAATTATCTATCCAACCTCCACCAAAAGCAGAGAGGCTTCAACAATTACTGCAACGCCTTTATGGTATCATCATAGATACTCGTTCCATCTCTGATTATCCTGAATTAAACACGCTTCGCTGGGTATTAATAGACAACTTTCCCCCTACATTGATTATCAATCCCAACATAACCCGGGAACAGAAAACTTTTCTCCTGGCTCGAGAATTGGGCTATCGGGTTTTGAATCTTCAGGAACGGGTGCATACCTCATCGTTGAGGGGAGTGCAATCGTTCAATCAAATTTTAAATCATTATAAGGCTTCCTACTTTGCCGGAGCCTTACTAATGCCCGAAGCGGCTCTCGTGAATGACTTAACCAATCTCTTTAACGAAAGCCACTGGATACCGGATCGCTTTCTCCAACTCATCCGAATATATGGCGTCACCCCGGAAACATTTGCCAATCGACTGGCTCAACTTTTACCCATCCATTTCGGCATTCGCGAGTTACTCTTCTTCCGATTCCACACCCCTCGAAATTCCGGACAGTTTTCAATCACCAGTCTCTTTAACACCTCACGCTTTCTTATTCCAACCGGAATGGGAACCCGTGAGCACTATTGCCGGCGCTGGCTCCCCATACGTCTTCTTCTGCAGTTAGAAGAAAAACAAAATCAGGGGCATGACGGATCCACCATTATTGCTGCTCAACGCTCCAGGTTTAAAGAATTAAATACCGAATTTTTCACCATCACGCTTGCCCGTGCTTCCGGGGGACAGGAGACCATAAACCAGAGCGGTACCGTCAGCTTTGAACTGAACTCCCAGTTTAAAAAAGTGGTTCGTTTCTGGGACGATCCGGCTATTCCCGTGGTGGAGGTTAACGAAACCTGTGAACGATGCGGTTTTAGCGAAGAAGAGTGTTCATTGCGCGCTGCCCCTCCCGAAATTTATCACGAAAAAATGCTCCAAAAAAAACAGGAAGCAGCACTCACTCGTCTGAAAGAAGCAATTGCTGCTCGATATGGGAAAGGGAACAACGTTGTGTAATCAATCTTATAGCTTTTCTCTCATCGATTGGGTATTGTGTGTCATCATGGAATAACTGGTGCAAGCCTGAAAGATGAAAAAAGGATCATCAGATGTAAAATAATCTTAACCAGGAAAGAATAACCTCAGGAGT
>RFIL01000274.1 GCA_003695285.1 Calditrichota bacterium | reverse complement strand
CGCCAGGAGTCAATCTTTTTTCTGAGACAGAGAAAAGACCTCTGGAGAAATAGCCGTTCAAACTGCATCAATCTATTTTCAGTAAAAAAAAGAGGAGTGTATGTGATTTTTGTACATACATCCAAAACAGGTTCCCAACGAAGACCAGGATTCACCATTTAACTTTACCAATATGTCCCGCCGGGCCGATGATGGTGTTATAGAGGAAATACACGAAATTAAATGTTAGGGCTTCTCCCGGATGAAACTTCTCCCGAAACATTTTCATCCCCTTTCTGAGAATAAACGTATCCACCAGAATTTTAAGAATCAAAGCAAAAGCGATGGATGGATAGAAAACCCAACCCGCCCAAAAAAACAAGTTCAAACTATGATAGATGAGATACCCCAACTGGATGGTCCTGGAATAATGTTTTCCGGCGGAGAAATGTCGACGTCTCTGACGAATGAATTCACTTAAACTGTTGGGAGGTTCGGTGAAAACCCACCCCTGCTCATTCAAGCAAAATTGTAAGGGGAGTTTTTTTTCTCCCATCCGCTGCACCAGCAAATCATCGTCTCCACTGAGAGAGCTATTCAATTCTGTAAATCCTTTTACTGCATCAAAGGCATCCCGGGTATACCCCCAATTCCCACCGTATGCCAGCACAGGACGCCGATTCCCTACACCTGCTGCCGCAATACACCAGCTGATTAATTTTTCATAGAGCAGAAATTTTTGAAAAAATGATTGAGGGGGAGGGAATTTTACCACACTGACAACTGCTGAGGAACCCGTTTGAAAATAGGAATTAAACACCTGAAGATGATTCTGATGAACGGTCACGTCAGCATCCAGAAAAAGGAGATGGTTAAATCTCGCCTTTTCAATGGCCTTTTGAAGCGCATATTTTTTAGGGGGGATACTGGGTGGATGATTGTTGATCGATACCAATTGCAGATGCGGAAGTTTAGATTGGAACGTCCGAACAATGTCTTCTGTTTGATCATCACATCGATCAGCGGCGACAATAACTTCAAACCGTTCCCTGGGATATTGCTGGTGAGCTAATCCTTCCAGCAATGCACCGATATGCTGTTCTTCATTATGGGCGGCTATAATGATGGAGAAAGGAAGGGGCTCCTGAACCGCAGGAGGAGGAGAAGAAGGAATTTTCTTCAATCCCCGATATACCCACCCTACCCACAACAGATATAAACTGAAGAAAATACCCACCAGAAAAATTTCAGTTCCCATCAGGAATCATAACTCCAGAGCTTTTTATCGCGAAAATCTTCACCCCAGTTCAACTTGGTATGTAGCAGATTGAAAAAATTGCTGGAATTGGGCTTTACCAGATGAGCAGTAAAGGGAGCTTTTTCTATGGTTAACTGAGTACCGGATTTACATTGACGAATATCCTGACCATCAGCAGCTACCACAAATTGATGATGCTCGGTTAATGTAACAGCAGTCACTCTGGAACTGGCAGGAATAATCACCGGACGATTGGTGAGGGAATGCGGGCAAATCGGGTTAATTATCATGACATCCAATGAGGGAACAATGATTGGCCCCCCGGAAGAGAGGGAGTAACCGGTGGAACCGGTAGGAGTTGAGAAAAGCAGCCCATCCGCTACAAAGTTGTTCAAAAAATTCCCATCCACTTCAATATCTATCTGGATAACCCGAACCGCACTCCCCTTGTCAATTACAAACTCGTTCAAAGCGTATAAAGGGGTCTCGTCTCCCTCCAGATATCCTTTTAACATTAATCGTTCTTCAATATGATATTCCCCTTCCAGAATCCGGGTAAATGCGGAAGTGAAATCATCAAATTGGATATCGGTTAAAAAACCAAGCCCTCCAACATTGATTCCAAGGATGGGTGTTTGATGCGCTCCTACCAATTGCACAGTGTGTAAAAAAGTTCCATCTCCACCAAAGGCTAATATTAAATCACACTGGGTGGGTAACTCTGAATCCTGAACCGACTCAAACCCTGACTCCCCATAATTCGGATGTTCCGTTATTCGCCGGGAGAGAATCAAAGAAATGTTTTGTTCTTTAAACCACTTCAAAAGGGTGGGTAATTTTCTCCAAAACAACTCTTTTCGTATATTTGCAATTAATCCAAAAGTCAACGTAGGTTCTCCTTACATAGCTGGATCCCAATATCATTATTTAATTCCTCAACCCTATCTGCCATTCAAAGCAATGACCTGTAAAATGACACTACTCATTTGGAATACAAAGCTCATGCCATCGTTCTTTTCCAGGTCGAATGAAGTTACAATATCCCCACAGGGATGTCAAGGAAGGTGGAGATTTCCGTGGAAAGGGTAGAACTGATGGAATATTTCCTTGAACGGTAGGATGAATTATCTGCAACCTTAAATTAATTGGATAAGAGATTTTTTTTGCGTAACCAATCGTGCGCCAGAATCTTCGGGCGGATTAACTTTACATCATGCTGATAATTCATTTCTCTGATTTCTTCGGCAGTGATCAACCCGGCAATGGTATTCAGGATTTTCTCAATCTCCGGGAATTTTTCCAGCGTTCCCTTGCGATATGTTGGAGTGGGATTATAAACCGGGAAAAAATGTTTATCATCCTCCAGGGTTATCAGATCAAATGCCGCAATCCTTCCATCAGTGCTATAACCAATGGCAGCATCGATACTCCCCTGAGCAAGGGTTTGATACATCAGTCCTGCATCAAATTGATTGACCTGAAAGTTCGGAAGGTTATAAAAGCCATAAGTTTGCGCCAATCCAATAAGTCCATCCTCCCGTGCGGCAAATTCATGGTCACTCCCAAAGCGTAGGGGTTTTCCGCTGTGAAGATAGTTTGCAAAATCTGTAATCGTATGAATATTCAATTGCTCCGCACTTGTTCGTCGCATCATTACCGTATAGGTATTATTAATTCCCGAAAAAGGATGTAACCAGATAATTTGATTTTTTCGTGCATCCCACTCTCGAATGGTTTCATAAGCACTATCCGCATTGGACAGGATCCGCATTTGATGGACACCCATGAAATTTACCAGTGCCGTTCCGGTATATTCAATGTACCCATCCACCTCCCCATAGAGTAATGCCCTTCGTACAATCAACGTGGGACCGGTTTCAATACGATCTTCAACCTTGAGCCCTGCATGTTCCAGGGCCAGTAATTGAATGTATCCCAGGATTGCCCCTTCGGTATCCATTTTTGAGCCCACCACAATAACATCTTCCGGATTGGGGGAGCAGGCGATAATAAGCCAGCTGCACATCAGTATTAAAAACCATTGGAGATGGTGAGACATGGATCAGGGCCTTTCGGTAAGGTTCATTGGTATTGAAAAGAGGATAAGAAAATTGGTTAACCCCGGCTAATGCCCGGAGAAGTCAAGTGTTTTTCAATCTGCCAGAGTAACGCATCAAACAAAATCGCCAGGAGAGCAGTCGGGATTGCACCGGCTAAGAGCAGGTTCAGGTTTCCGGTGGAGATTCCCTGAAAGATTAAAGTGCCCAGACAATCCGCACCAATCGTTGCCGCCAGTGCTGCGGTTCCGAT
>RFIL01000273.1 GCA_003695285.1 Calditrichota bacterium | reverse complement strand
GTGTTGGAAACCATTCATCAAGATTTTCCGATTCAATTCAGTTGTGCCACCGGTTATGGGAGAAAGCACTTTCCGGATGCTGATATTATTAAGACCGAGATCAATTGTGCGGCGGTGGGTGGTGCTCGAAGCCTGGCCGGCGAGAAAAATATTATTGATATCGGTGGAGAGGACATCAAGGTTATCCGCTGTAATGCACAAAACAATGTGGAACATTTTTATCTCAACAACAAATGTGCTGCCGGAACCGGCGCTTTTATCACTGAAATAGCGGAAAGAGCCGAGCTGGAAATTTCCGAAATGAGTCGGTTGGCTGCAAAATCGAATTTCAATCAGGAACTGAACAGCTTCTGCACCGTCTTTGCCAAAACAGAAATTATGGGGTGGCTGTTCAATGGGCTGGCGAAAGCGGATATCGCCCGAGGAATCTATCTGTCCATTGCCAATCGGACCTCCAAATTACGAGTGGATGTGAATGTACCCATTTTGCTCATCGGTGGGGTGATTGCCTATCACCCCTTTCTCCGTGATCTCCTGGAAGAAAAATTTCATCAGAAAGTGATCGTGGCAGAGAAGCCCATCTATGTCGTTTCTCTGGGTGCTGCCTTAATCGCAAAATATCACTATTTGAAAAATCGTGAGCGTTCTAAAGAAGTGGAAGTGGTTGAATAAATAGAGGATGGTGTATGAAGGGATTTCATCAAAGAGAAAAAGGTATTGGAATTGTTTTTGATGACATTTATTTGCTGAATGGAGCCCGAACACCCTTTGGGAAATTTTGTGGTACTCTGGCAAAGGTGTCCCCCACAGATCTGGGGATTTTTGCCGGGAGAGGCGCATTGCAACAGGCTGGTGTCTCTCCTTCGGAAATCGACCAGACGATAGTGGCCAATATCGGACAGGCTTCCACCGATGCTTATTTCATAGGGCGACATATCTCTTTGTATTGTGGCGTACCTCAATCCGTCCCCGTCTTGATGGTTCAACGCATTTGTGCATCCGGGATGGAAACGGTGATTACTGCCGGAGAGCAAATTCTTCTGAATAAGGCGGAGGTGGTGCTTTGTTGTGGAACAGAAAATATGTCACTGGCGCCCACGGTAGGATTTGGCAATCGGATGGGTTACCCTCTGGGGGGTGTTGTCTTTAAGGATATGCTCTGGGAAGCTCTCGACGACACGGCAGCCGGATATCCCATGGGATGCACGGCGGAGAATCTGGCAAAGGAGTATCACATCACCCGAGAGGAAGTTGACGAGTTTGCCAAACGCTCCCAGGACTTAGCCCGGGCTGCGTTGGAAAGCGGATTTTTTTTCCGCAAAGAAGGAACAGTAAAAGAGGAGATACTCCCGGTTAATAGCACTACCTTTGAGGCTGAAGGATTGGTGCCGCGAAAAGTGAAACTTCCCAGAGGGGTGGAAAATTTTTCCACGGATGAACATATGCGTCCCACCACCCTGGAAGCCCTTTCGAAGTTGCCACCTTCCTTTGATAAAGAAGGAGTACAAACCGCCGGAAATTCCAGCGGCATCGTGGACGGGGCTGCGGCGGTGGTGGTCGCCGGAAAAAATTTTATTCGCCTTAAGGGAATGCAACCTCTGGCCAAAGTAGCAGCCGCAACGTCGTGTGGTGTGGATCCAAAAGTCATGGGTATCGGCCCGGTGCCAGCCATTCGTCTCCTGCTGGAGATCACCGGGTTGTCAATGGAGGATATCGGTCTTTTTGAAATCAACGAGGCGTTTGCGGCACAGGTTGTGGCTTGTGAGAAAGAATTGGGCATTCCCAGGGAAAAGCTGAATGTGCATGGTGGAGCAATTGCTCTGGGACATCCACTGGCAGCAACCGGAACCAGGCTGGCGCTCACTCTGGCGCGAAGCATGAACCTCAGGGGAATAAAATATGGAATTGCTTCCGCCTGTATCGGTGGTGGGCAGGGTACCGCTGTTCTTCTGGAAAATACAAATATCTGACGATATGGCGAATTAACGGTGTGAATAACACTGTATCTCCAGCAGATGCTGAGATCCCGGGCAGGTTTGTGGATATCATAGCTTAGCTATTTTACAAGTGATTGAGAAAACAATGGGTGTAAAAAGCCGGTTACCTGTTCATTTTTTGAATGATCTGATTACCCTCCCCATAAGGGAAATCGGGTTCCGGAGGAGAATCCGACATGCCCCCTGCCTCTCTTTTCTGCATCTGCTGTCTGTGATGTCAACAGCCAGGTATTCTGTTTTTATCCCATTTAACTACAAGAAAAATTTCATCCGGTCACCAAAGGATAGGTAGAACTTATGGAAAATGGTAAAATCTTCAGCTGGCAAATGACTTCACCGAAAGAACCTTTTCAAAAGGTTGAGAAACCCGTTCCTGAATTAAAACCCGGTGAAGTACTGGTAAAGGTTGCGGGGTGTGGAGTTTGTCATACCGATTTAAGTTTCTGGTATTATGGAGTTCAAACCCGCCACGAATTACCCTTAACGCTCGGACATGAAATCAGTGGTCGCGTAGTGGCTGGTGATTCAGCCTGGATTGGCAAAGCGGTAATTATCCCGGCCGTTCTACCGTGCGGAGAATGTGATTTCTGCCGAAAAGGTCGCAGTAACATCTGTCGGAAACAATTGATGCCAGGCAACGATTTTGACGGAGGATTTGCCAGCCATGTGGTGGTACCTTCCCGCTTTTTGTGTGAAGTACCACAGGCAATGTTGCAAAACTACCCCCTTTCCCATCTTTCCGTCATAGCTGATGCCGTATCCACCCCCTATCAGGTGGTAGCGAAATCCGAGCTGGAAGCCGGTGATTTTGCCATTGTGATTGGTGTTGGTGGCATTGGAGCGTATGGAGCACAGATTGCCCGAATAAAAGGCGCAAAGGTACTGGCACTGGATATCAATGATGAAAAATTGCAGATGGTTAAGGAGGTGGGCATTGAGGAGACCCTGAACGTCAAGGGGATGGATGTAAAAGCGGTGAAAGCAAAGGTGAAAGAAATTGCCGGGCAGTTAAATGTGCCACGGTATGGATGGAAGATTTATGAGATGTCCGGTACCGGCGCAGGGCAGGAGTTAGCCTTTAATCTGTTAACTTTTGGGAGCACCCTTTCTGTTGTGGGATTTACGATGGAGAAGGTTAACATCCGTCTGAGCAACCTGATGGCATTTGACGCCAAAGCAATTGGGACCTGGGGCTGTCGAGCGGAATTATACCCGGAGATTGTGGAACTGGTCGCCAGGGGGAAAATTCAAATAGCTCCATTTGTACAAATCTTTGCATTAGATGAAATCAATCGAGTGTTTCAGGAAACCCTGGAGCATCGTTACCTGAAGCGTTCTATTTTAGTACCGGAGGAGGATTAATGCATCACATCTATCGACGAGATTGGTTACTTACCCCGGAAGGTACCCCCCGGGGGTACATCCAGCCTCAATTTCTGAGGGAGGTGTGGTTCCATACCGGCACTATCTGCAACTTGTCCTGTTCTTTCTGTCTGGAAGGCTCCCGCCCCGGGGATAATCGAATTGAAATGTTAACGTTTAAGGATGCCAAACCCTTCATCCATGAGGCTCTGTCAATGGGGGTCGAACAGTTTTGCTTTACAGGTGGTGAACCCTTTGTCATCAGAGATATTTTTCAAATCCTGGATTATGCACTCACTTATCGACCCTGTTTGGTACTTACCAACGGTACCAAACCTTTACAACTGCGGATGCAACAACTATTACCACTGAAGAAGAAGCCTCACACTCTCCGATTGCGAATCAGTCTGGATTATCCGGATGAAGAGCTTCATGATGTCGGTAGAGGAAAGGGCAATTACCGGCGCGCTTTAGACTCGCTTGTGCAATTGTATCAGATGGGATTTGCGGTGTCTGTGGCACGTCGTATGGCGGCAGGGGAAAATTCCATGGAGGTTGAAAAAAGGTATCGAAAACTCTTTGTATCCCTGGGCCTTCCCGAGGATATACACATTGTGGCTTTTCCAGAATATAATCCACCGGGAAGCCCCGCCAGTGTGCCTGCGATTACTGAACAATGCATGATTCGCTACAAAGATGCCTCCAGTCGAGCGGCGTTTATGTGTAACAACATCAAAATGGTTCTCAAACAGGATGGGGTGATGAAGGTCTATGCCTGTACGCTGGTGGATGATGATCCGGATTATTGTATGGGGAGCAGTTTAACAGAGGCAATGCGCTATCGGGTCATGTTAAAGCATCACCGGTGCTATGCCTGTTTCTCAACCGGTGCTTCTTGTTGTGAACCTGCTTTAGAAGGAAATCATCAAAATGGAAAACCAAACATGAGGGAAAACTATGAAACCGCTAAAAGATCATGATCTGGTTCGGGTGGAATATTCGGGAATCATTTATGAGAAGCGCCCTTGTAAAGATTTCAACGGGGAGCCAGCCGAAGGGCTCTACAACGCCTGGATCATTCTCAACAATCCGGCTCAATTGAATTCTTACACCACTCAAATGGTCAAGGAAGTCATCCTTGCCATGCGCCAGGCTTCCAATGATCGTTCTGTGAATGCGGTCGTGTTTACCGGTGTTGGGGATAGAGCATTCTGTACAGGCGGAAACACTAAGGAATATGCCGAATACTATGCCGGAAATCCACAGGAATATAAACAATACATGCGACTTTTTAATGACATGGTCTCCACCATTTTAATGTGTGATAAACCGGTCATTAATCGGGTAAATGGGATGCGAATAGCTGGCGGTCAGGAAATCGGAATGGCCTGCGATTTTTCCATTGCTCAGGATCTGGCACGATTTGGTCAGGCGGGACCTCGCCATGGGAGTGCCCCCATAGGAGGTTCGACTGATTTCTTACATCTCTATGTAGGGATTGAACGAGCTATGTTCTCCTGTACGGTGTGTGAACCCTGGAGTGCTCATCTGGCTTATCGTTATGGGTTACTAACAGAGATTGTGCCCGCTTTAAAAGTGAATGGTGAGTTTATTCCCAACCCATTGGTTTATACCGATCGCTGGGTGAATGAGAGGGGCGAAATTATTTATGGGTTGCCCCGGGAAGGTGAAGAACTGGCACGGGGTAAGGAATTATTAAAATCCGGAACCATTGATCTTTCCTTGCTGGATGAAGCCGTTGATCGCCTCTGTACCAAATTGATGTATACCTTTCCCAACTGTTTAAGCATGACCATTAACTCGCTGAGGAAGAAAAAGCTGGAGCACTGGGATCAAAATAAGGAAAGCAATCGGGAATGGCTGGCCCTGAACATGATGACCGAAGCCAAGGCTGGATTTCGGGCCTTTAATGAAGGTCCGAAGGACAATCGCGAGGTGGATTTTGTCCGGCTCCGGCAACTCTTAGCGGAAGGCCATGAATGGGATGATGATTTAATTAGAGAAATTTCGCCTCAGTATAAAAAGTAAGTGTTTTACCCGGGCTTTCGCTTTTTCTACGGATAATCAATTTAGATGGACAAAGGGTGATACCACATGAGCAATAAACAGAGTGTACCTTTTAAAATAAGGTGAAGTTATGGAAAAAATTAAAGAGATGTATTCTCACCAAAACTCGGTCTTAACCATTCTATTGAATCATCCTAAAGGGAATGTTCTGGATCGCATCATGATGAATGAGATTCTGGAGGTACTTGGTCACGCGGGTGAAAATCCCGGGTTAAAGTGTATTGTGTTTCAGGGTGCAGGTGAACATTTTTCCTATGGAGCCAGTGTCGAAGAACATCAAAAAAGTGAAATTGCCGGGATGTTGAAAACATTTCACCAAATATTTTATACCTTAATTGATCTCGGGATTCCCAC
>RFIL01000272.1 GCA_003695285.1 Calditrichota bacterium | reverse complement strand
TATGCAGATTGTTCATAAAAGGACTCCACCTCAGAAGCATATTGGTAAAGCAGGTCATCATTATGGGCACGAAGCTGTTCATGACCCTTCCGGCCTGGTTGGTCTCTTCTGTTTTTTAAAAGGCGATCTCGGATATACCAGATGATTACAATCAGAAAAGGGAGGAGTAAGGTAATGTATTTCATCATGGGGTTCCTGGTTAATTAATTCGTTTTCCGGGTTCTGCTCAAATTGAACTTTGAAAATAATATAATGGGAATTTCAATTTTTCAATAGAAAGATTATCGGAAAATGGATTTTAATTTTACCCATTGTGGTTATTAGAGAGGATGATCAGGATACACCGGAGTGAAGAATTGTCATTGTTGAAAATGTACAGGTGTGACGATCTTCTATGCTCCCGGATAATAACTTCACCCCCCCATCTGTACGTCCTGTTTTTTGTCTCTTCGATTGAGCACCAAAGCAACTTCCGGTCATCATGAGGTGAAAATTAACGCTGAAAAAAAAGGGGGAGAATCCGAAGACTCTCCCCCAAACCATGATCAACTATCTGGGTTAAAAAACCTGGGGCCATCACATTACGGCATATGGATAACAAATTGCGGATCAAAGCAGTTGACGCCAAAAGCATCCTGGATGGCATTTGCACCTTCGCTACAAAGACCGGTCAGGGTATGGGTCTGGAGATAGAGTTCATCCGGGTCACTGGAAGCCGGACCATGATATTTGATGATGATATGCACTTCTGCGCCCTGTGGGTTTAATAATCCGGGACCGATAATATGCTGGTCAGGGCCATCCGGTAATTCCCCAATTTCTATCTCAGCCCGAAATTTTCCCTTTCCATCAGGCCCGACCACTCCACCGGTAGCCCAGAAAACGGAAGCATTGGTAGCCGGATTGAAGAAAATATCTTCGATATCACATACACCGTCGGTACAATTTTCCGGATTGTTGATGATGACCCACCAGTTGGTATACGCACCGGGGGGTAACCCGCTGGTCTTTATTTTATATTCCAGTTCATCGTCTTCTCGTTTTAATTTGGAGACCTTTTTATTGGTGGGTGGGAAAAGGGTTCCTGGAACCAGGACACCTCCACCAAAGTCACCGGCTGGTTGGAAAACCTGAACTTCGGCCCGCTCCCAGGAATCCTTTAAAAACACACCATTGTCATCATCGATGGATAAAATGGTGTTCGATGTGGGGGAATCAGTACCCGCCGGAGAATCTTTTGCACAATTTACCATTAACATAAACATGGCCATTACTAAAATGCTAAAAATGAAGAGCTTCATAATATCCTCCTGTTGTCATGATAGGTTGTGTTATGCAATTATCTATCCAGGCTTCTTAACAGGGTTAATGCAATGTCTTAAATAGTAAGGAACTGGCCCTACGGCCATTGATCATGGCAAATGGATGGTATTCCATCATCTGTTGCTTCCAATAGTGGCCCCAGTCCCCTACCGAACCAGTAACATCTTTTGGGTTAATTTGTGATGGTCTGTCTGGATTTGATAAAAATAGACCCCACTGGCAACCGGATTTCCTGTCTCATCTTTCCCATCCCATTGAATATGATAAACTCCTGGTGAGTGACTGGAATTCACCAGGGTGCGTATTACCTGTCCGTTGCTATTATGGATATTGAGCTTCACCCATGATGTTGCTGGCAGATGATATTCAATGGTGGTGGAAGGATTCAAAGGGTTGGGAAAATTTTGGGAAAGCTGTATTGTCGAGGGAAGGGAAGGTATGTCTGTTTCCTCGATATCGGTAACTACCAGTTGATTCTCATACCAGGCAATTCGATGGTCTCCAAAGGAGGCAGAAAGCACATCGATGTCGCTATCGCCATCCACATCAATGGCAAAGACACTATTGGCAGAAGGAGCACTATCCGAAATCACATGGGTGTGGTCAAATCCCTGGGAACCATTATTTTCGTACCACACCACATGATTGTCATCACGGGCAGCGGAAATTACATCCATATCAGAATCGTTGTCCAGATCGGCAGTATATACCCATCGGGCTCGCATGGCATCAACTGCGATAATATGGGGGGTGAACAACCCGAAACCATCACTTTCATACCAGGCAATTTTATTGTCAGCTTCAGAGGCGGAGAGAACGTCCGTATCTCCGTCGTTATCCAGATCCTCCAGATGCAGGGTGATGGCGCCGTTTGCATTGTTTGACAAAATATGAGGGAAGAATTCGGTGGTGCCGACATTTTCATACCAGTAAATGGTGTTGTTTCCATAGACGGCCGCCACCACATCCGGGTCGTTGTCCCCGTTGAGATCCCCCACCCTAACGGATCGCGGATTGGCCAGTCCCACTGCAATGGTATGTCCCGAAAAGTTCATGTTACCGTCATTTTCATACCATTTGATACAGCAGGAAGCATCTGCCACCACGACATCCCAATCACCATCCACATCCAGATCCGCTGCCACCAACGAACGAACGGCATTCACCGTGAGAATAACATGATTGGTGAAATTTTCCGACCCGTCATTTTCATGCCAGGTCACCCGGCCGGAGTTAAATCCTCCGGAGATAATATCCATATCCCCATCGTTATCCAGATCAACCGCTCGGGCATATACTGCACCAGTGATAGTGGAATCGATGACATGCCGTTCAAACACCTCATCTCCATCATTCTCATACCAGGCCAGAATGGCATCGCCAAAAGAAGTGGAGATGACATCTATGTCTCCATCTTCATCTATATCCACCGCATAAACCCCGGTTGCGCCGTTTGCCGTATGGTTTATGATATGAGTATTAAATTCAACCTGGGCATAAATAATTCCCGATATACCCAGCACCAGTACCATTATAAATTGTTTCATAGTAAATTCCCCCTTAATTTAATTATGGTTAGTATGAATTATGTGAAACCGCTCTCCCAACTCGTCACACATGGTGACATGATTGATAAGATTCCATTAACCCTGTTGATAATATGCAACATTTGTGATGTGCATATCTAACGCTGGTGAATGATAATTGAACGCTGGTGTATGATTTGAGGAATAGGGCAGGCAAAATAATAAACATGCAGGAGTTTTCGGGGAGCTAAACATTGTGTGTGGTTTACTGTCAT
>RFIL01000271.1 GCA_003695285.1 Calditrichota bacterium | reverse complement strand
GAAGCATTGTTGGGAGAAGGTGTTGACCCCCCTCCGCTCAACAGAGACCCCAGAAAATAGGTTTTGATATCCTCGATAGAGCCCAGTGCCTGCCGTTCAGCCTGAGTCATCTGCCCGATTTTCTCATCAAGCGTCATTCGTGATAGCAGATCTTCAACCCGAACTTCAATTGGGTAATCAGGGTTTTTATAAACCGGTGGATTGGTATCCTCTGGAGGGGGATTATTCTCCGAAGTACTTTTACAGGCCGCCAGCAAAAAAAGAAACAGGACAGCAACTACCAAAAAATCCCTTTGTATGGTGGGATAGATTCTCATCAGACAGGGCTTTGTTTTAGTGATTATTTATGAGAAAAATTAATTTTCTGCCTTTTTATAGACTCGCACATATTCAACTTCCATGGTCTGGGGAAACAGGGTGGTGGAATCAGGATTTCCTGGCCAGTTGCCTCCAACAGCAACATTTAAAATCATGTGAAAGCGCTGGTCAAAAGGGGCAGGGTAGGGGGCATTGGTCGTATACCATTCAGTCTGGATTTGATATAGAGTGCCATCAACATACCAGCGAAACTCAGTGGTATCCCATTCCAGGGTAAAGAGATGGAAGTCTTCACTAAAAGAGGGTTCACTATTTGCTAAGGTAAAAGAGGATCCGGTATGAACATTGGCTGGAAATTCACCCCCATAATGTAGGGTACCATAAACGGTTCTTGGTTGGTGTCCCAGGAGTTCCATGATATCAATTTCACCACTGGCAGCCCAACCTCCATAAACCCAATCTGTGGGTAATAACCAGATAGCTGGCCACAATCCCTGACCTTCAGGTAATCGGGCCAGAATATCGAAACGTCCATATAACCAATCGCCTTTGTTCAGAGTTCTCAAGCGTGCTGATGTATATTGCCGGGTCCCATCAGGGCCGGTATAAGTCTCCTTTAACGCCTGAATGATTAATTTCCCATCCTGGATAAACGAATTCACCGGACGAGCGGTATAGTATTGAAGTTCATTATTTCCGCCGCCCCAACCATTGACTTCATGTTCCCATTTGGAAAGATCAATCGTCGTTGAATTGAATTCATCATGCCAGACCAATTCCCAACCCGGAATATCCAGATTGGGTTCCCCACCTTCATCAGGTTTCTGGGGGTTCTT
The DNA here is from genome assembly GCA_003695285.1 of Calditrichota bacterium. Classification (GTDB taxonomy): domain Bacteria; phylum Calditrichota; class Calditrichia; order RBG-13-44-9; family J075; genus J075. The sequence continues at coordinate 1,960 of RFIL01000271.1, read as the reverse complement.
GGAACAGCCTGACCAGAGATAAAATAAAAAAATAAGCATTATCGGAATACTAAGCTGTGCTCTTTTCATATTTCTATGGAATACCTCATGTTTTTGGTGTCTGGATTTACAAGAATTATACCATCAAGAATTACTGGATTTAGAGTGGATAAACGGGGCTGGAGAGATGTTTTGTTATAAAATTGATAATGGCAGGTTATCAAAATGATAATTCTTTGAAAAAAACAGGTAGATTATACTGAGGGGGTATTCATTGAAAAACTGGACACAGCATCCCGAGCAGTTGGTAGGAATATATCCATTTCTGCATTCTACTTCAGCCCCAGTTCTTTACAGATGCGATGATAATTGGGGGGGGCTAATCCCAGCAGACGGGCGGCTTCCGCATCAGAATTGACCTGTTTTCGAACATATTTAATATATTCTTTTCGAACTCGTTTCTCTACTTCTCTTAGTGGCAGGATTGCTTCTGATTCAAAAATTCCGGTAAGGGGAAAGTTTTGGCTACTTCTGTGGGAAGGGGAGATACCAAGTGCGCGTTCCATTTGTTCCCGGGAAAGCACCGGTTCTCCAAAAAAGAGGAGTCGTTGAACCACATTCTGAAGTTCCCGAACATTCCCTGGCCAGGAATATTCCAGTAGGACTGATTTTCCGTCTTCAGTGATCCGGGGTTTCTCTCGTCCCATCTCCCGACAGAATTTCTCCATAAAAAAATCAATCAACAATGGGATATCTTCCGGGCGTTCATTTAATGGTGGAATCCAGAGAGGGACTACATTTAAACGATAATAGAGATCTTCACGAAAACGTTTTTCTTTCACTTCCTTTTCAATGTCCTTGTTGGATGCCGCAATAATGCGAACATCCACTTTGACCTTCTCGGTGCGACCGATTTTATCGATTTCTCCCTCCTGAATCACTCGTAACAATTTCACCTGAGCTGCAGGGGGAAGTTCTGCCACCTCATCCAGAAAAATGGTGCCTTTATTGGCCACTTCAAACAATCCCGGTTTCTTGTCCTGAGCGCCGGTAAAAGCGCCCTTCTCATAACCAAACAATTCACTTTCAATCAACTCGTGAGGAAGACTCCCACAATTAATCGCTATGAATTTCTCAAAGCAACGGGAACTCCGATAATGAATATTGGCAGCCACCAGTTCTTTCCCCGTACCCGATGCACCTCGAATTAAAATCGTGGTATCGGTTTCTGCGCATTTCTGGATTTGTTGCCGCAGATTTTCTATTGGCTCGGATTGCCCGATAATTTTCTTCTCTTCCAGAATTTCAGCGATGTTTTGCGAAAGCTTCCGATTGGAGCGGTTTTTTTCTTTGTGCAGTTTCCGACGTTCGTAGGCATTAAATAAACTCAAAATAAAATCTGTGGGTTGATAAATATACTCCTCAATATCTCCTGGATATTTGGTGCAATACCACATCGCTCCCGCTTCAATCAACCGATTGGCAAAATCAAAATCCGTTATATTCACGGTCATTTTGGTGACAACGATGATCTGAATCGCCTCATCTATCCGTTTGATCTCCTTTATCAAATTTTCTCCGGTCAGGCTTCCAGCTATCTGAAAATCCATAATCACCACATCATATTCACCTCTATTCCGTTCCAATAATTCCAGAGCCGAATGGCCATCGGAAACCACATCCTTTATTTTTAACCGATTTTCAAAAGGCTTAATCGTATTGTGCACCCTTCTCACATCAAAAGCTTCATCTTCTATTAACAGAATGTTAATTGATTTACCTCTTAGCATTTATCACCCTCATTTGGCTGGTTTATGGGATTCAACTGCATTGGAACACTTTTTATATTGGTTTGGAAATGTATAATAGAATTTGAGAACATTTGTGCCTTTCGGGATATTTCATTAATTATGCCACGGCTACTCACAGAGAACAAGATAAAGCTAATAATTACAGGTATATCCTCTTTTTCCGGAATCTG
>RFIL01000270.1 GCA_003695285.1 Calditrichota bacterium | reverse complement strand
GGGAAATATCGTCCTTTGTCATTAATGTTGTCCAGTAATTTTTCGACATTTCTTTAAATTATCCATAATGGTATTAATAAATATAGTATTTTGAAGAAACTATTGTGATGGATATGAATTTTCTTTAAGTTTTGAATTTAATTTATGTTGTTGTCTTTATTGTATATTTATCTTTATTGGCTTATAGAATTACCCCACTGATAAGAGAGGATTTAAAGCCATCCCTTTTCCTCCAGATGGGAAAGGGATTTTTTGAGGTGTAAGAGGGTTTTTGCTATCATCTAACGAGGTTCTAAATCCTGAACAGCGGGCTTAAAGTATTAGACAAACAAATTTTGAAACACTAAAAAGTGCCTGGATAAAATTTAAAAAACATTCAGAAGTCTTAACATCACGTTTTAATTAATAAGGAGATTGGACAGGTGGAACCAATTAATCAATTAGTTGCTCAACGGAAACAAAAGCTGCAAAAGTTAATAGAATTAGGGGTTAACCCTTATCCCTATAAATTTGAGCGAACTCATACCACAAAAGAGGTAAAGGAACAATTTGAATCCCTGGAAAATCAAACGGTAAGAGTCGCGGGTCGACTGATGGCAAATCGACTGATGGGTAAGGCTGCCTTTTGCGATATCCGTGATATGTATGATCGTCTTCAATTATTCATCAAGAAGAACGAAGTGGGAGAACATGGGTTTGATATATACAAACTTCTGGATATCGGAGACATTATTGGGGTAGAGGGGATTGTATTCAAAACTCGTACCGGGGAAATTTCTATCCTGGTAAAGGAACTAACGGTGCTTTGCAAGTCCATTCGCCCTTTACCGGTGGTTAAGGAAAAAATTGAAGATGGGAAACGGGTTGTATATGATCCCTTCTCAGATAAAGAACTTCGCTACCGCCAGCGTTATGTTGACTTGATTGTAAATCCCGAAGTGAAAGAAGTATTCATTAAGCGCTCCAAGATCATTACTGCCATGCGCAATTTTCTAAATGAACGTGGTTACCTGGAAGTTGAGACTCCCATTCTGCAACCGATTTATGGTGGAGCGTCTGCCCGGCCCTTCGTGACCACTCATAACACCCTGAAGATGAAATTATATCTCCGGATTGCGAATGAGTTGTATCTAAAACGCTTAATTGTAGGTGGTTTTGAAGGGGTCTATGAATTCGCAAAAGATTTTCGTAATGAAGGGATGGACCGTTTTCACAATCCGGAGTTTACTCAGATGGAACTCTATGTGGCCTATCAGGATTATTATTGGATGATGGAACTGACTGAAAACCTGATTAGTTCGATTGCCCAGGAAGTGCTTGGAACAACTAAGATCACTTTCCAAGGACACGAAATCGACCTGACACCGCCCTGGAGAAGGTTGCCACTTTTTGAAGGAATTAAAGAATATACCGGAATGGATTTGACAGATGCTACCGAGGAGGAGTTGAAAGCAGCAGCAGAAAAACTGCATATTACCGTGGAAAAAGAGTGGGGGAGTGGCAAAATTATTGATGAGATTTTTGGTGAGTATGTGGAGCCAAAGTTAATTCAACCTACATTCATTATAGATTATCCTCTGGAAATGTCTCCCCTGGCGAAGAAGCATCGGGATAACCCCAGATTGGTGGAACGCTTCGAGCCAATCATTGCCGGGAAAGAAGTGGGAAATGCTTTCAGTGAATTGAACGATCCCATGGATCAAAGAGAACGTTTCGAAGCTCAGATGGAATTACGAGCTCGAGGAGATGAGGAGGCTCAGGTTTTGGATGAGGATTTTCTGCGGGCTCTGGAGTATGGAATGCCCCCTACCGCCGGGTTGGGTATCGGAATTGATCGCTTAACCATGCTCTTGACCGATCAACCTTCCATACGGGATGTGATCTTTTTTCCTCAGATGCGCCCGGAACAGAGTGGAGATGAGTCATAGTTCAATAGGAAACGAAATTTTTGATAGTTACGGCTGCTGAGGAGCTCGGTAAAGGAGAATAGTCTTTATGAAATACGAAACATTTATTGCCCTGCGTTATTTTCGAGCGAAACGACGAACGGGGTTTATTTCCATAATTACCTATGTATCGGTCATCGGGGTTGTTATTGGGGTTGCAGCACTGGATATAGTTCTGTCGGCATTTAATGGATTTGAGAGTGAAGTACGGAACCGATTAATCAGTGCCGATGCTCATATTCATGTCCGAAAGTTTTATAATCATGCCATTGAGAATTATGAGCCATTGATTGATTCTATCCGAACGGTTCCTCATGTGGTCGGGGTGACCCCTGTCATTTCCAAAGAGAGTGTGCTAAGGGCAGAAAACAGCAATCAACCGGTGGCTGTCAGAGCCTATGATCCCAAAACTGCTGCGGAAGTTTCTGAAGTGCCCAATAGTATTGTAGCGGGTGAATTCAATCTTGGAATGCAGGAATATGAGGGGCGTCAGTTGCCGGGAATTGTGCTGGGGAGATATCTGGCTGAGAGTCTATTCATTTTTCAACCGGGTGAGCGAGTGGTGATGTT
>RFIL01000269.1 GCA_003695285.1 Calditrichota bacterium | reverse complement strand
TGAGTGAACGATGACAAAGAAAGACCTTCAAAACGACACTGCTTATCCGGTCAGTATTGCTCCCATGATGGACCATACGGATCGTCATTTTCGCTATTTTCTTCGTCAGATTACCCGCAGGACGCTCCTCTATACCGAAATGAAAACCAGTGGAGCCGTTCTTTTTGGAGATAGAGAGAAAATTCTGGGATTTAGTGAGGTAGAAAAACCGCTGGTGCTTCAGATTGGTGGAGATAACCCCGAAGAACTGGCCGAAGCATCCCGCATTGCCGAGGATATGGGATATGATGGGGTGAATTTGAATGTAGGGTGCCCCAGCGATCGGGTGCAACAAGGGCGTTTCGGTGCCTGTTTAATGGCTCACCCGGAACTGGTGGCAAGAGCAGTGGAGGCAATGCTTAAAGCAGTTTCCATTCCGGTAACGGTTAAACATCGCATTGGGATAGATGGGATGGAAGAATATCATCATCTTCATCGTTTTGTAAAAATTGTTTCTGAAGCCGGTTGCCGTCATTTCATTGTGCATGCCAGAATTGCTATTTTAAAAGGGTTAAATCCTCGTGAGAATCGAACCATCCCTCCCCTGCGATATGAAGATGTCTATCGATTGAAGGAAGATTTTCCCCATTTAATTATTGAAGTCAACGGGGGAATTCGTTCTTTGGAAGAGGTACACACTCACCTTCAACACGTGGATGGGGTGATGATTGGTCGTGCCGCTTATGAAAACCCCTACCTGTTTTCGGAAGTTGATCGGATGTTCTATGGCTCTTCTCATCTTCCCCCCTCACGAAGGGAAATCATTGAAGCAATGATCCCCTATATCGAAAAGTGGTTAGCAAAAGGCATCTATCCCAATCGCATCACACGTCACATGTTGGGTTTATTTGCTCATCGTCCCGGAGCAAAAGCATGGAAACGTTATCTCAGTGAACATGCTCATAAACCCGGTACAACGGCTGATATCTTGCTGAAAGCAATGGATTTCGTCCCTAATGCCATTTTGGATGAGAGGGGGCTGATAACAACACCCCAATCTCATGTTCGAAAAGAAAACATTGAATCTCATTCTCCATAAATTCCAGATTTTATATTGCACCGGATGAAATACACCGTATATTAGGATTGGTGATTAAAGTTGTTCTATGACATGGCATTCCCTCCGAATGCGAAAAATCCCTACGATTTTGCACTACAACCGTTCAATCTTCAAATGCCAGAGATGTGAAGAACGACCAAACAAGTTTTTTGATAGTTCTGTTTCATAGAAGCACTATTTCTAAGGAAAGGAGTTTTATTATGAAAAAGCATCTACGTATTCCCTTCTTTCATCACGTAAAAATTATCATGGTATTTTCTCTTCTCCTGATAGGTCTTTTATTAGCCCAGGATAACAAACCTCTTTATAGTGAAGTTAAAATTTTCATCAAGGACCGCACGGATATTGTTTATCTCCAATCTCTGGGGATGGGTCTCGATCACCTGAAAGTTGGTGATGATTACGTCCAGGCAGTGCTGGATGAGCGACAATTGAATCTGCTCCGGGAAAGTGGGTATCCTTATGAGATTCTGATTCCGGATTTGATTGCAGAAGTGCAAAGCCGCAATCTTTCTCCTTCCGAAATGAAAGCACTTGAGAAGAAAATGAAGAAAAAATACAACATAAGCGGTTTTGAATTCGGAAGTCTGAACGGGTACTACAATTTTAATGAGGTGGTCCAGGAACTTGACTCCATGCGAATTTTATATCCGGATCTGGTTTCTGCCCGACAATCCATCGGACAATCCATTGAAGGCCGGGATATCTGGATGGTAAAGATCTCCGATAATCCCGACATTGACGAAGGAGAACCGGAGATACTCTACACAGCTCTCCATCACGCCCGAGAACCTCAAAGTATGGCCACCATCATGTACTTCATGTATTATGTGTTAGAAGCATACAATGATCCGGGACACCCGGATCATGACTGGGTAGTGTTTCTGCTGGAAAATCGGGAATTATACTTCATCCCGGTGGTGAATCCCGATGGATATGTCTATGTCGAACAACAGGATTTATACTGGCGAAAAAACCGGCGAAATAATGGGGATGGAAGTTTTGGTGTAGACTTAAATCGGAACTACGGCTATCAATGGGGATATGACAATGTGGGCTCCAGCCCTGATCCCTATAGTAGTACCTATCGTGGCACCGGACCATTTTCTGAGCCGGAAACCCAGGCCATCCGGGATTTCTGTAATGCCCATGAATTTCAGTTAGCGCTCAACTATCACAGTTACAGTAATTTATTAATTTATCCCTGGGGATATATCAATCAATTAACTCCGGATGCCAATCTATTCATTGATCTGGCGGTGGATATGACCCAGTACAATGGTTATACCCATGGGAATGCCCCCTCCCTTCTCTATCCGGTAAATGGGGAAGCCAATGACTGGATGTATGGAGAACAATCTACCAAAGAGAAAATTTTCGGGATGACCCCGGAGGTCGGGAGTGCTTTTGACGGATTCTGGCCACCGATCGATCGCATCTTTCCGCTGGCACAGGAAAATGTCTATCCCAATTTGGTATTGGCTCAGGGAGATGGGGTTATCATCCAGCCCAATCCCCCCCAGAATGTGACCGCGTATAGTGACTATACCACCCCCACTTCAATCCTCTTAAACTGGGTTGATCCGCATCATTATGCCAGTGGAGACACCCTGCTGCCTTCAGATATCGTTATAGAAATCAAACGAGATGGTTCATTGATTGGTTCAGTTCCCGGCGGTACTCAACAATTTGTTGATAGCGGTTTACAAGACGGACAATTATATACTTATGAACTGTATGCCCGAGTGATCACTTCTCAGGTCACCAGTGGTACTGCCAATGTATCCTGGTATGCAGGAGGCTCCCCCATTCCTGCTCCGGTTACTTCTTTTTCTGTGGGTGGAAATTCCAATGAAGTCACCATCTACTGGACAGCTCCGACCCAAAATGAAGACGGCACTCCCATGGATGACTATGCCGGGATTCGGTTGTATATGGATGGCACCCCGGTAACCACTTTTACAGGAACCCCTTCCGATACCGGAGGAAGTTTCACAGCTGCATATACTCCTGCAGATCCCGGTTATTATCAATGGTATGTTACGGTGATTGACAATGAATCCCCGGTACATGAAAGTCAACCCAGTGAGATTCTGGGAACGCCGCTGAGTGTGCCCTTTGCGGATCACTTCTCTGCCATGGGTACTCCCAATCCGGCATTATGGACCTCTTCAACGGTGCAGATTAATAATCGCAGTTCTAATCCTCCCTCAGAGCCCTATGCCCTCAATTTGAACGGGCATCCTAACGGAGAAGATATTATTGAGCTAAACCCCATCGATATTTCCGGTTTGGAAAACAGCAGTCTGGTGTTGCGCTACTACTATCAACCACAGGGCAATGGTAATGCTCCCGAACCGGAGGATAGTTTAAGATTGTATTTTAAGAATGACCTGGGAGAATGGATTCGTGTGAAAGCCTATCCCGGAACCACTTTAACCCCCTTTCAGGAGGAAGTGATTTTACTGGATACCGTCTCGGCAGGGAGTGGCACATTTTTCTTCAGTCAATTTCAGTTAAAATTCCGCAGTACCGGTGGGGCGGGCAACTTTCCCAACGATGATTGGTTCATTGATGATGTTTATCTGGGTCCACTGGTTGCTATTCCGGGAACTCCGGAACAGATGTTACCCCGGAGTTTCGTATTGGAGCAAAATTATCCCAATCCCTTTAATCCGGCAACAACCATCCGCTATCAATTACCGGAAAGAAGTGATGTCCGGCTGGAAATTTATGATGTATTAGGGCAAAAAATCCGCACCCTGGTAGCCCATCAACAGGAGGCAGGAAGTTATTCGGTCAAATGGGATGGAAGAAGTGAAACGGGAGCCTCTGTAACCAGTGGTGTTTATTTCTACCGCTTATTTGCCAGAAGTGCTACACTGCCAGAAAAAGAATTTGAGCACATTCGAAAAATGATTTTACTAAGATAACCGGGATAAACAAACTTTGTTAAAAAGGCATCACAATTTGTCACACCTCATTCATTGATTTAAACAAAACGCCTGTTGAGCTTTTCAGTTACCTCAACAGGCGTTTATTTTCTGGGCACAACTGTTACAAACTTCCGGCTGATCAATAATTATCTTTATTCTGTGATTCAGTGGTAATGGTATAATCGATTGTACTGTCCGGAGAATTCCAGCATTTAATCGTATACGTCCCGGCTTTCTTTAACTTCAGTGGTACTTTGGTTTGCAGGGTTCCGATCATCTGAGCACACATGGCATCCTTTTCCCGCTGACCAATGATCTGAATAAAAATGGTATCACCCTTTTCTTTGATATCGTAGCGAGCGATTTCCCAGCACAGGTCCGGTGTTTGAACCGTCATTTCACAAACATAATTTGAACCCACAACAGAGAGACTATCCATCCGAATGACGGGTAACGGACGTTCTATTTTGCCTTCCTCCTGAGATGCTAAGTAGCCACATTGGGAGGATAAGAAAACCATAGCCAGTGAGAGAATTATCATAGTGATCACAATCCGTTTAGTCATGACAAACCTCCTCTCCGGTACTTAAACCTGCCGGATTCGAGATTCCTGGTTCCCTGCGGTAGTGCTGCAGGATAATTTCAGGGCACTAAAATCTTTTCTATTAACTACCACCCTGAAACGCTTATTAGCAAAAAATGTTCAACCGTTTCGGTCATTTTTTCCGGCGATGGAACAGAAAAGGAATCGCCAGGAATAACAAGGCATTTAAACTTAATGTGAGCAATGCATCACCGGTCTGGTTTCCGGAGTTAAAGGTAATCGCTGCTG
>RFIL01000268.1 GCA_003695285.1 Calditrichota bacterium | reverse complement strand
GTTTTTGAAGCAGCCCAGGAACTGGGGGCCGCTTTGTTTATTCATCCCTGGGATATGATGGGTAAAGAACGGATGCCTAAATACTGGCTTCCCTGGCTGGTAGGAATGCCCGCGGAAACCTCCCTGGCGATTTGCTCCATGATCTTTGGTGGGGTATTTGAACGTTTACCCGGTTTAAGAGTTGCTTTCGCTCATGGTGGTGGTTCCTTTCCCGGAACTATCGGCCGGATTGAGCATGGTTTCAACGTCCGTCCGGACCTATGTGCGGTGGACAACCCGGTGAATCCCCGACATTATCTGGGTAAATTTTATGTCGATTCTCTGGTACATGATGCCGAAGTATTGAGATACCTTATCAAACTGTTTGGTGTTGAGAAAATAGCCCTAGGTAGTGACTACCCCTTCCCCCTGGGAGAACACATTCCCGGTGAGTTAATTGCTTCCATGCAAGATATTTCCCCGAAGGACCGGGAATGGTTATTGTACCGAAGTGCCCTCCACTGGTTAAATAGAAGGGAAAATGACTTTCGTTAAGAACCTCCTTTCTTTCTCATCCATTTCTCACTGCTCTTTAATCTTTATAAATCTCCTCCTAGAGCCTCTTCAACTGTCTCCCTTATGAGTGATCTCCATTGATACAACAGAAAATTCCATAGTAAACAAAGGTAAGAGGTTTTATATTAATCACTTTAATCCGCTCCTTTAAAAAAGAAGGGGCTATTGCAAGCACACATTCTGAATAGTGAGTAACGGTATCATTCACAGAAACTGGTTCAGGATAGATTGAATGAAAAAAGTATTGGTGATTACTTATTACTGGCCTCCATCCGGAGGGCCGGGAATTCAAAGGATTATTAAATTTATCCGGTATTTCCCCAGTTTGGGATGGCAACCGATAGTGCTGACCGTGGAAAAAGGGGACTATCCGGCAATTGATGAAACCCTGGTGCATAAAATACCTCCCGAGTGCCTCGTTTACAGGACACCGGTGTGGGAACCTTATGATATTTACCGAAAGCTGACCGGAAAGTCCAAATCAGAAAAAATACCTACTTATGTGTTAAATCCCAGCCAGCAGGATTCTCTTCCGGAGAAACTGGCGAAATGGATTCGCGCCAAGTTTTTCATCCCTGATGCTCGCATTGGATGGTTCCCATATGCGATACGTAAAGGGGTAGAAATCATCACCCGGGAAAAAATTGATATCATTTACTCCTCTTCCCCACCCCACACCGTTCAACTAATTGCCAAATATCTCGCTAAAAAAACGAATGTAAAGTGGGTGGCCGATTTCCGTGACCCCTGGTCCGAAGCTTTCTGGGTAGCTGAACTCCAGAAAGAGGGTCTGGTGAAAAAAATAAATATCGCCCTTGAGAAATCCGTTCTCCGTCAGGCAAATGCCGTTACCACAGTGACCGATGCTATCCGGGATATGTTGAGCCACAAAGTAGCCAATCGCTATGAAATCATTCATAATGGCTTTGAACAGCTTTTCAATCAACCGGTTAAAAGTCAACGCTTTATCATCCTGTTCTTCGGGTATTTGAACAAATATCAAAACTGGGAACCCCTGTGCCAGGCGGTAGCGCGCTTACCTGATGCTATTCGGACTAATGTAGAACTCAGATTTATAGGTAAAGTTTTTGAGGATTTCAAAAGCTCATTTCAAAAATATCAGCATCTGAACCTGGTCTTTCAGGATTATTTACCTCACCAGGAACTGATGGAGTTTGCACAACAGGCCAGCATCCTTTTTCGCCCGCTTTCAACCATGGCGTATGCCAGCGGCGCCATTGGAGCCAAAATGTTCGATTATCTGGCACTCCGGAAACCTATTCTGGCGATTGGTGAAAAAGACAGTGTGGTAGGAGAGGTGCTTCATGAGACACAAAGCGGGGAAATCTTTGAGACCCATGAAATTGAAAATATCGCCAACTATATTAAGACCATTTACCAGCAGTGGGAGAAGTACGGTTATGTCATTTTAGAAGAACACCCCCACCTGGAACGTTATCGGACGGAAACCAATGTTCAAAAATTAGTTGATTTATTTGAAGAAGTATTAAAGTGATTCCTGTTTTGACAAGAAACCATTGTAACACATCTTCTTTTTAGCTATACTTACTGCGGAAAAAATAAATCTGTGTCAGAATAATGAAAAAGACTTTAAAAGAATTTAATCAAGAGCGAACCGGTCAATACGCCAAGGATGAAGGGGTTGAACATTTTTTTCTCCGGATGAACCGTGTTCTAATGGAAGTGGAACAGAAACACTATCAAGATTATGAAATTGAGCATCCCTTTATCTTTATCTTTGGAGCTCCTCGTTCCGGCACCACGTTACTCAGCCAGTTGTTAGCCGCCTGTCTGGATGTGGGTTATATCAATAATCTGATGGCTCGATTCTGGTTAGCTCCGATCCATGGGATTAAATTGTCTCATCAGGTATATGGAAATCTGCGGGAGATCAGTTTTCAGTCGGATTATGCTCGCACCAGTGCCGTGACGGATATTCATGAATTCGGATATTTCTGGAGGTTCTGGTTAAAAAAAGAAGAAATCCGGGGTGTTACCCATGCCCGGGAAATTGAAAGCGAGATCGACTGGGAAGGGTTACGAAAAACGCTGGCCAATATGCAGCATGAATTTCAAAAAGCAATGGTCTTCAAGAACATTTTTGGCTCCTATCATCTCCATAAACTCCGGGAAGTTCTTGGCAAGGTCATCTATCTTTATATTGAACGAGATCCCCGGGATAGCGCCATCTCCATCCTGGAGGCTCGCAAAAAATATTACCGGGATCCAAATACATGGTGGAGCTACATGCCACTGGAATACGAATTACTGAAAGATAAGGACTATATGGAACAGATTGCCGGGCAGGTCTTTTTCTTGCAAAAATATTATCGAGAGCAAATCGCCTCATTCCCGGAAATTGGTATAACCATCCAGTATGAAACTCTCTGCCACTCCCCACGAAAAGTGCTTGAGGAAGTCATTGAAAAAACCAGAAAGGCTTATGGAGAGGAAATAACGGTGATACATACACCTCCCCGACAGTTTCCTTTCCGTACCTACAATGAGCGAGAAGAAGAAAAAGAAAAATTTGGGGAATTATTCGATAAATTTGCTCAGGATTATGGAAACGAATAAAACCAATCAACCTGTCATCATGGCCATGCATCAACCCAACTATATTCCCTGGCTGGGTTATTTCCATAAAATGGCCAACTGTGACATTTTTGTCTACCTGGATGCTGTTCAATTTCCACGCGGCAGAAGTTTTGCGGCTCGCAATAGAATTAAAACAGCGAACGGAGTCACTTACCTCACCATTCCCTTACAACATCCCTCCGGCAATGAGGGAAAAGCAACCTATCTGGAAATGAAATTTGCTGACGAAAAATGGAAAACAAAACATTTAAGAACCATTCAGATGAACTACAAGCGCGCTCCCTACTTCCAGGAAATCTATTCCATCTATGAACAGTGCTTGATGAATTATCATGATTTTGTTGAACTGAATATCGGTTTAATTGAAGCCTTTGGTAACTACCTGGGCATTACCTCTCAGAGGAAACGCCTCTCTCAAATCCTGAAAAATTTCGGTCAGAAAAGTCAATTGATTGTGGATATCTGTCAGGCAGTGGGTGCGAACATCTATCTTTCTGGCACCGGTGGTGGCCGGGAATACAATGATGAGAATCTATTACAGGCCAATGGGATTGAGCTCCGATATGATACCTTTACCCACCCCACCTATCCACAATTATGGGGGGATTTTGAACCAAACTTATCGATTCTGGATGTGTTGTTTAACTGTGGCCCCCGAACCCGGGAGTTCATAAAGCATTAAACGATATGATGCTACATCCATTTGTTTTGGTTCTACAAATTCACTTCTGGAAGTTGAAATGATGGATAAGGTTAAAAAAAATCAAAGAAGAAGATTAACAGATGCCAGGCAAGATTGAAAAAGTTCGCTTCATGCTCCGCAAATTAAAGCGGGATTTAAGCCGTGGTGAATTGATTTATCCAGTTGCAGAAGAAGTCCATTCTCCTGAGCTTCGGGAATATTATTTTATTATGGAGGAAAAGGCGCTAAAAGCTGGTATCAGTCAAAATTTTCATTTTGATGAAGAAGGCATCCCCATTATTCCTACCTACATCGATGTGGAAGAACGGCGCATGATCTATTATCCCATTTCGATTGGCCAGTATGGACTTTCCATCTTCCACACCTATTTAGAGACGGGAGATGAGGCAGACCGGGAAAGATTTTTAAAGATTGTTCAATGGTTTTATCAAAATGCTCAGCAGGATGAAAAGCGGGGATGTTTCTGGCTGACGGATGTTCCCAAACCGGAATTTAAAATATACTCCCCCTGGCCTTCTGCTTTCTCTCAGAGCCGCGGCATCTCGATTTTGTTAAGGGGGTACCAATTAACCGGAGAGAAGGCTTATCTTTCTATGGCAGGCGAAGCGCTGAAAATTTTTCAAATTCCGGCTGCCAAAGGTGGGGTAACCACCTTCACGGATGTGGGCCCCATTTATGAAGAATATCCTGCCCCCTTTCTCACCGCGGTGCTCGACGGAACAATCTTCTCACTATTTGGATTATATGATTACGTCCGTGCCGGGGAAGATACCTCACTGGCAAGAAAATTATTTGATGAGGGAATCTCAGCCCTCAAAGCCATTCTTCCCCGCTATGACCTCGGCTACTGGATTCGATACAATTTATGCGACCAGCCATTTTACCCAAAAATCGATCCGGCGACAATTACCTATTTCCGGCTGGTCAATTCCCAGCTCCGAATTTTGCATCGGATTACCAATGAGCCATTCTTTCTGGAAATTGCAGACCGCTGGAAGAATTATGATCATCTATTCAATATTTTAAGAATGTATCTCGTTAAATATATAGCGTTACGCAAACTCAATCGAATATAGAGGTTTTGTTATGAGACAGGTCGTTATTCCCCGCCCCGGCCCTCCGGAAGTCTTAACTGTTCAGGAGGTGCCAACTCCTGTTCCTTCGGAAGGAGAAGTGTTGATCCGGGTAAAAGCTGCCGGATTAAATTTTGCTGATATCCTCGCCCGGCAGGGTATTTATCCTGATGCCCCACCCATGCCCTGTGTGGTGGGCTATGAAGTGGCAGGCATCGTGGAGAAAACTGGAACAGGGGTGGAACGAGTCAAGGAGGGGGACGAAGTTATCGCCATGACCCGATTTAGAGGTCAGGCGGAATTCGTGGTTGTAAAAGAGGTTCAGTGTTTCCCTAAACCTGCCTCATTATCCATGGAAAAAGCGGCCGCCCTGCCGGTAAATTATCTCACCGCCTACGGATTATTAGTCGCAATGGGCTCGCTACATCCCGGAGAGACCGTTTTAATTCACAATGCTGGAGGGGGTGTCGGGCTTGCGGCAATCGATATCGCCAGACATATTGGAGCAAAGACGATTGGAACGGCCAGTTCCTGGAAACACGACTTCCTGAAACAACGGGGAATCGATGCCGTGATTGATTATCGTCAGGAAGATTGGTTTCCCCGGGTGATGGAAATAACCAACGGTCGGGGGGTGGAGTTGATTATAGACCCCATTGGAGGAAAACACTGGAAGAAAAGTTATCAGGCGCTGCGAACAACCGGAAGACTGGGGATGTTTGGTATCTCCTCTGCGGCTTCTGCCGGGGGTGGATTTCGCAAATTGCGTATGTTAAAAACGGCGCTCAGTATGCCGTTTTTCCATCCACTCAGTTTACTGGACAAAAATCGGGCTGTGTTCGGTTTGAATCTGGGACATTTCTGGCACGAAGCCGAAAAAGTTAGCCGGTGGGTCAAGCACCTGTTGGAAGGGGTGGAAAAAGGCTGGATTAACCCTTATGTGGATAAAATCTTCCCGTTTGAAGAGGCGGCTCAAGCACACCGCTATCTTGAGGAGCGAAAAAACATTGGAAAAGTCATCATGACACCTTGAGTTTTTCAATATTTATTATTTTTTTTCCGGTATAGCTTAATTTATTTCACGAACACTCAACAATCTGCACTTTTCCTTTGTAAATTGTTGAACAGGGTATACCAAATTTTACCCCGGAAACTTGCAATTTTCCTTCCGAAAAGATATATTTATTCATCATGAACAGTCCATCATTCAGCGAAGTCCGGAGGGAACACGTAGAATTCAAAAAGGGACGAGAGAGCGGAGTTAGAGAATTGGTTTTCGCTACCCATGCGGCTCTCATCCTACTCAATTAAAGAACTGATTACTTTTAACCGTAACAAAGTGGAATTAGAGTGTACTCCCCGGTCCGAAATTATCACTCCCTGTTTTCTGTTGGTACTGTAAAAGTTTTGATCACTTTATTTTGTGTGTTGCTTTTAGGGGGATTGACTATACTTGGACAACCTGTCGAAGCGCCGCCATCGACTTCCCTCTTGTTAGAAAAACTCTTAAATCCAAAATTAAATAATATTTCCGAAATTTTAACCTGGCAACGTGAAACCCCTCATCGCATTGAAATACTCCAAAAGAACTACCATTTAGATGAGAGAGAATTACAACTGGTCCATAATTTGCAAAATCTGTTGCAAGATTTTCAATTAGCCGAAAGCAACCTGATGGGAGGCGATATTTACTGGGCCTTCCTGCAGAAACGATGGCAGGAAAAAAAACTTATTCAAATCTCCCAACAGGCATTTTGGGAAATCCAGACGATCTTTGAAGAAAAATTACATTTGAAACCGGTTGATGGGATTTACTTCGTTCTGGTAATGGAAAAACCCCGCCCTTCAGTTTCCACAAGCCATGAAGCCGGATATACGTTAAGAGGTTCCAGATTTATTGTCATGTATTATAGCTACTATACTTTACATGGTACCTCAGTTCCCGACTTCGAAGGTTTTTACCAGACCATTAAACATGAGTTTGTGCATGCTTTTATCAATAGTAGCAGCGAAATAACCAGAGCGATTAATCTTCCCGGATGGTTTCATGAGATGGTGGCGTTACGAATTAGTAACAATCCCAGAATTCGATTTCGGGGAGAAACAATTTCCCGGCTTCCTCCCCGGTATCAGACATACTATGACGCAGGAGCTTACCTCTACCATCAATTTGGAGAGGAACTCTTTTATGACTTTGTGCGGGAAAGTATTCAAACGGGAAATCCCGATTCGCTTCTGCAAGCCATTTATAATATCAATTCCTTTGCTGAACTAAAACGGCTTAGTCAACATCCTCTGTTAAAGTTGGCTCAAAAAATTAATTTCTATTGGGACTACTTCAGTCAACACTATCAGAAGGAAAAAAGTTATCTTGCTCAACTCATTTTTATTTCGCTGGGATTACTTCTGGTTGCCGTGTTTTTTTATTCAGCAGTTCGGAGTAATCTATTACGGATAGGGGAATTTCGAACACTTTATCAAGAGGCAAAAGAGATATTTGAAGCCGGTTCACTGGTTCAGGCATTAGACTATTTTCATTTATTAAAAGAGAAATTCAAAACTCTCAACTATCTTGAAATTCGATTAACAGGAGCAACTTCAAAACTTGAGTGGGTAGATACACAAATGCAATATTCGCAGGAAAAACTCATCACACAGCACCTTACCAACATTGAAGCAGAACGGAATTTGGATATTCTACAGGCTGAAGCCTTCGTTTTTGAACTGGAAGAGCTTGCTCAGGAAAAATTTGAACCCTGTTACCAGGAAAAAACGTACCGGGTTTTGGACAAAATTGCTCCAGCCATCATCGAATCTGCCTGGGAACATCGGCTGAATCACATGGAAAAAGTAAGCAATCCGGAAAGTTTTCTTGAGCCACTGACGATATGCCTGGATTATTTTGTGGCCCATAGAACCTCCCGGTATTTCCCGGAATCGACTCTGCAAAGCATCTTTATCCAGACCATTCAGCAATGGGTGGCTCCTTATCACATTGCCACTCCTATCGAGCAACCCTGTCGAACCCGACAATTATTTCAAAAAGTAGTTCGACGGTTGAAAAAGTACCGCCTCCATCAATTTGATGAACTCGTTGAAGCATCCTTAAAGAAGCTAAATCTATACTGCAAGTATGAAGAAATTGAGGTTATTCTTAGCGGTTCTCGTGATGAGTTCGAGCTACAGATTTTGATGAATATGTTTTGTTTAGTGGATATCTACCATTCTCGCCCTGATCTCACCCGAACAGTTCTGGAAGGAATTTATATGATTCTTTCCCCGGAAACATTTCCTTTTAACCTGGTCGATCAATTTGACCGGATTTTACTATTTATTATCATAAAAGAGGTCTATAAAGAATTAGTCGCCATTTTGAGAAAATTTGGCTAATCCCTGCGTATTAAAATACATCAGTTAATAGGATTGACTGAGTGAAGTTCAATTCCATCCTTTCCCGGTATTAAGGAAAACTGAAACATGCTTCCTAATAACCTCTAACTACTCAACTCTCAACCATCACTACCTAAGTGGAATAGGCTTTGACCCCTTCTCTCAAAACGAACGCTTCGTTGATTGGTGCACGTTCAGTAGGGTTTTGAAACCTGTCAATCCATCCGGGTTCAACTTCTTTAACTTTTT